>BLLT01000211.1 GCA_011958945.1 Lachnospiraceae bacterium
TGCGTATTTGGCAGCCTTAGTGAAACTTCATTTTTTTCACGCCAATTCACCCAGCATCTTTTCCGCGTCTTCCGCTGCCTTCACCTTATCATTTGCCTTTACAATCATGCCATTCTCGTCTATCAGATAGGTTGTCCGGACAACGCCCATAGAAACCTTTCCATAATTCATTTTTTCATGCCATACATCATACGCCTTTATCACATTCAAATCCGGGTCCGACAGAATTGTAAACTGCAGCCCCTGTTTTTCCTCAAAGCGCTTGTGGGATGCTGTCGAATCTTTGCTGATTCCCAGCACCACCGCCCCTTTTTCCATAAACTGGGGCATCCTCTCCGAATAAGCACAGGCCTGCTTCGTACAGCCCGGCGTATTATCCTTCGGGTAAAAATATAAAATCACCTTTTTCCCTTTATATTCCTCCAATGTGTGAAGTTTTCCATTCTGGTCCGGCAGAGAAAAATCCGGAGCCTTCGTTCCTATTTCTAACATAATCATCCTCCATTTTGAAAATTATTTACCTATATCCAATTGTATAATGTCTGGCCAATATGCCAGGCATCGCCACCTGACAAATCTTTTGCCCCCAGCATCATTGTATGGAATCCTGCGTATAAAGTCAACTATTATTCCATCGTTTATAAGTCTTTCGCCGCACGTGCCGTAATACCCTCCCCCTTGTTTGGGAAATCCGCTGCCCAGGCCGCGTCCGCTGCAAATATCAGAATCAGCAGCAGGCAGGCCAGCTGCAAGGCTTTTCTTCCCCTGTCCATCTTCCATATTTTACGGAAAGCCATCCGCAGATACGGCATCGCATAACAGACCAGCAGCCATCCGCCCACGCCAAAAAGCAGGCATCCCCACAGGCAGATTCTCCCACTAATGTTTAAAAATTGGTCACTATAATCCCACCAGCGGACTCCCCACCCTCTCTCCAGGAAATAGCTGGCCAAGTACTCCACCACGGAGCAAAGCACCATAGATGCAAAGAACGTCCTCACCGGCTTATACTCCCACCTTTTGAGCAAAATTGCCAGCAAAAGGCCACCCATGCCGTAAACCGGCAGCCATGGCCCAAGCAGTATACCCCTGTTCACAAATTTCCCGTCCTGCACCAGATAAATGCCAATTTCCCATAGCCATCCAGCCAGGGAAAGCAGGAAAAACAATAATACATAAAAGAAAAAGCCGTAATTTCTGCTTCTGTCCATCATTTTACCTTCTTTCCGGTATTACGGCTATTAGTTTACCCTGGAATGAAGCAAATTATCTAATATTTTCTATTGCGCATAAAAGCTGGTCATTGCTTTCCGCATCTTTCACTGCCAGACGTATAAATCGTTTTCCTTCAAATCCCCTTTTGCCGATAAATATTCCTGAAGGAAATATGCAGATGTGGGTGGATACAGAGGATTCGTTGGAACTATGGCAGATAATTCTTAAGTCAAAATAAGCACCAAATGATTTATCGTGTCATTTGGCGCTTATTTTATAGATTTCGTCCTTGATACTGTATGGTTACTACATATACTGTTTTGCATGGTTCATCAATGCGGAAAATGGCGATATAATTATCAATCAGTAACTGACGGTAGCCTTTTCCGGCATATCTACCCTCGTTACGCTCTTGATGGGACTGCGGAAATGTGTCTAGGCTTAAAATAGACTTCTTAATTCTGTCGACCTGTCCTTTGGCATTTTCAGGAGCCGATTTCTCTTTTGCTATATATTCGTAAATGTGGTCCAATTCATGGATTGCTCTGGGGTTGACTTTTACCTTGTATTTATCCAAAATGTTTTTTCTCCAATTCTGCAAAAACTATCTCTGCGTCAACTGCTTCTGCTCCGTTAGCAATTTCCTGCTCGGACTCAAATATGGCCTGGTCAATGCGGTTCATTCTTGCAAATTTATCATATAATTCACTGCTCATTACAACCAAATCGCTATATCCGTTCTTAGTAATAAAAATAGGCTCCTGTTCCTTGTGTGCGATATTAGAAATCTCGGTTGTATTGCGTAAATCCTTAATAGGCATAATAAGCGGCATAGTGCTTCACTCCTTTCTTTGGCACAATTATAGCATAATTATGTCCAAATGACAACAAAAAATGCAACTAACAAGAAAATATGTTGTAAATGAACAACATTAGAAACGAAGTTATCACTACAAAATTGAAAAGGAATGAGGTATGTAAAATGATACAAAGTATAGACACAAACTGGCATGGTCAAAAAATCCCAAAATGGTTCTTTTATATAAGCCATTTCTATGTATAATAAATTTTAACGTTATGGAAAGGATATGAATATTGATATGAATAATGAAAATACAAAAAATGAACATGTCAGAAAAGTTATTTTTACCGGGGTAATGGCTGCTCTGTCCTATGTGGTCTTTACCTTCCTGCAAATTAAAATCACCCTTCCCGGCGGGGATGCCACTTCCATTCATCTGGGAAATGCGGTCTGTGTGCTGGGCGCCTTGCTGCTTGGCGGGGTTTATGGCGGATTAGGCGGAGCTATCGGCATGACTATCGGGGATTTGCTTGACCCCATCTACGTTGTTTATGCTCCGAAAACATTTTTCCTTAAGCTGTGTATCGGCCTCGTCACGGGCCTCATTGCCCACAAGTTGGGGCATGTCACCACGGAAACGGATAACCGGAAAGTATGGAAATGGACCGTTATCGCGGCCATAGGCGGCTTGCTGTTCAACGTAATTTTCGACCCGCTTATCGGATATTTTTATAAACTGGCCATTTTAGGCAAACCGGCTGCAGAGCTCACCCTGGCCTGGAACGTGGCATCCACTTCCATCAACGCGGTGACCTCCACCATTGTATCCGTAGCAATCTACATGGCGGTACGGCCTGCGCTGAAAAAATCGGGATTGTTTTTTATATTATAGGAATTTACGCCACAGAGTTGTAAGTCACTAGGAATTGGCCGCTGGGCCAATTCTTTTTTATTATTAAATGACGCTGGGGCCGGTAGCCAGACAGGCCTTTTGCCCCAACATCATTAAATTAAGGTCCGATTTTTGCCATAAGATAGCTCTATCCCACATCCTCCGTCTCCACCCGGAAAATACACAGGAATACGCAAACGGCGGCGCAAATCAGCAGGGCGGCATAAAAAAGCAGGCTATTGAACAGGGTATAAGAACCGATATTCCCCTGGGTCAGCATAATGACTATGAATGCCGCCACAAGCGTTGCCTTGGAGGATTTCAGCTTTAGGCCAATGGGCAGCACTACATAGGCAATGCCCACCATAGCTGCCGAATTGAGCAGCGTATTGGCGTAAAAGGCCGCATCCGTAAATATTTCCATGCCAAAATCCCCAAAGAATCTGCCGCCGGTCAACAATTTTACCACCCCAAAGCCTCCAAAGCAAAACAATTTACACAGTACCAATGCGATAAAGTTAAATCCCCACACCACCAACATTTTTGACAGCAGGATTTTCTTGCGCTTAATCGGATAGGAAAACATTAAATCCATCATCTTATCCCTGTACGCTCCGACAATAAAGGTGGAAAGCATTACGCTTGTCAAAAGCATAAAACACATATTTGCAAATAACTCTACCGTAGCATCCACCATACTTTTCCCATACATCTCCAATGTTTCCTGACTGCCCAGTTCCCCGGACATTGACACTATCAATAGAAAAATAATAGCTGTAATTCCTGCCGCTTTCGCGATATACTTTGCCCCACGATTCTTTTTCCACTCTAAACTCATTAATTTACCCATCATTCTCCTCACTTCTGCACGGCTTATGTGACCCGGCCTTGCCGGGGCTTTTCGCATGGTAAGTTTGTGGAGGCCGTGCAGACACAAACTTGTAAGCAAAAATTTTTCATTCTCAATCTTTATCCCATTTCTACTCTACTTTCCACCTACAGACTTTCCATTTTCCGTCTTCGTTAGCTTTAAAAAATAATCTTCCAGATTTTCCGCTTTTTTCCCAATTTCCGTTACTTCCACATCATTAAGCGCCAATGTTCTGGATACTTCCCCTGGCACTGCCTTTTTATCATAAATGCGTATCTTCCCGCCTTCCATAATCTTAAAGTTATTCAGTCCGCATTTCTCGCTTAGCACAAAAGCGGCCCGTTTCACATCCGTTATGCCCAGTTCAATATAAGCCAGGTTCATCTCCTCCACCGCTGCCATACTGATTTCTTCTATCATCCTTCCTTTGGCTATGATACCCACCGTATCGGCAATGCTTTCTATTTCCGAAAGGATATGGCTGGAAATCATGATTGTCACGCCATATTCTGCGCACAGATTTTTAAGCAGGCTGCGGATTTGTTTCATCCCTGCCGGATCCAGCCCGTTTGTCGGTTCATCCAAAATCAACAATTCAGGCCGGCAAAGAACTGCCCTGGCAATTCCCAGCCGTTCTTTCATGCCCAGGGAATAATTTTTCACCGGGCGGTCGGCGTCTGCTGTCAATTCCAGCATTTCCAACGCATCCTCCACGGCTCTTGGGGCATAATACCCCATATATTCACAGTGGATTTTTAGGTTTTCCCGGCCGGTCATATGCCCGTAAAACACCGGAAATTCTATGATGCTGCCCATCCTTTTCAGCACCCCATAAGATTTGGGCGTCAAAACCTCCCCAAACAACTCCACATTTCCCCCGGTAGGTTTCCAGAGATTGGTAATCATCTTCATCACCGAAGTTTTCCCCGCCCCATTGGGACCCAAAAACCCATAAATTTCCCCTTTCTTTACATGCAGGCTGATATCTTTTACAATTTCCTTATTTCCAACACTTTTTGTCAAATGATTCGTTTGAATTACATATGGCATTTTAGTTCCTCCTTTTTTCTCTATTCCAGTTCCGCCAGTTCTCTTCCAGAACCCTATTCCCAAAAGCTTTCCAGAGCAATTTCCGGCCGCGCGGCGTCCGTAAATTCTCTGTGGCTCTGTCCGTTCACTGGCTGTTACAGTTCCGCCAGTTCCCTTCCAGAACTGCCTTCGCCTTACTGAAATATATTGTAATGCCTTCGATTTTCAAAACTGTTGCGTAAATCTTACGAATTTCTTTCGTCCGGCACAATTTTTCCATAGGCCGTCATCTTTTTTAGCTGTAAAGTAAATGTGGTCCTTTCATATGGAATGCTTTCCAGCAGGATATCCCCTTGCATTTGCCTCGCCAGGTTTCTGGCAATGGTAAGCCCCAGGCCATTCCCCTGCACCTGTCGGCTGCGGGAATCGTCCATGGTGAACAGGCGCTCAAACACATTTTCCGCAAATTTTTTGTCAATTCCCCTCCCTTTGTCCGTCACATCCACCAGCACCATTTCCTGTTCTTCCCGTAACACAATCCCCAGGAATTTCCCTTCCGCGCCATACTTTACCGCATTGGAAATCAAATTATTTAAAATACGCTGCAAAGCTTCCCTGTCGCCCCACACATAAACCGCATGTTCCGGAATGTGAATATGCACCTGGAAATCTTTCTCCGTCAGTATTTCGTAAAAGCTTAAAACCGTTTCCCTGCATATGGCGCATATATCCAGCCTGGTCAGTTCGATTTCCATATCCCCAGCCTCCAATTTGGCCAAAGTAAAAAATTGATTTATCAACTCTATCACATCCTGCGCCTTCTGTTCCGCTTTTTTCACCATTTCGCCGCTCGCATCGCCCTGCAGCCGGATAATTTCCAAATATCCCAGCACTACAGTCATGGGGGTTTTGATGTCATGGGAAATATTGGACAGCATTTTTTTCGAAGATATTTCTGAGTGCAAAAAATCCGCCCTGGCTCTCCGCTGCTTCTCTAACAGCCGGTTAATCTGCCCCGCCAATGCCATCAGTTCCTGGTTGTCGGTAAAGACCATAAGCGCACTGTCGCGCTCTTCATCTAAAATTTCTTTCAGTTCCCCTGCCATCCGTGAAAGCACCCTGTTTATCCGGGCCTGCAGTACTGCTTTCTGGCCAATTACCGCCCCAATCAGCAGGACAATACATAAAATAAGAAAGACAATCACCGCTTCATTATTCATGGCATTTCCCCCAGCTTATACCCGATTCCCCAGACCGTCACCACATATCTGGGGCTGCGGGAATCGTCTTCAATCTTGTTTCTCAGCCTGCTGATATGTACGTTTACCGCATTTTCATCCCCAAAATATGCCTCGTTCCATACCAGCGAATAAATCTGTTCTTTGGTATACACTTTTTTGGGGCTTTTCATAAGAAGCTTCAAGATTTCGAATTCCTTTGCGGTTAAGTCAATATCCTGCCCTGCTTTTTTCACCGTATAATCCGATAAATCCATCACGATATCCCCCGCTGTCAGCACTTCCTTTTCTTTCACGGCTGCCGCACCGTACTGCGTTGCCCGGCGGATATTCGCCTTAATCCGGGCCAGCACTTCTGTCACGGAAAAGGGCTTGGAAATATAGTCGTCCGCCCCCAGCCCAAGCCCCAGCGTTTTATCAGAATCCGTGTCCTTGGCAGAAAGGATAATCACCGGAACCACACTTTCCTTCCTTATAAATTGCAGCACATCCATCCCGCTGATATAGGGAATCATCAAATCCAGCAGAACCAGTTCAAAGTTCCCTTCTTTGAATTTCCTGCAGGCTTCCCTGCCATCATTGGCCGTTACCACCGTAAAGTTCTCCGTTGCCAGATAATTTTTCAGCATCGTACATATCTCTAAATCGTCTTCTACTAATAAAATTGTCATCATTTCCCCCATATTCTTTCCCTTTTTCTCATTGCACTAAAGCGCGAATCCGGCCTTTTTCACCTACTTTATTGCGCAGGGAAGATTTTCTCTCTACTCGCCGCGCGGAGCGCATGTTGCGTAAGCAGCAATTACATCTGTGCGCCCCTGCGCATAAACATAAGGACGTAAACTATATATAATAGACTTACGCCCTGATCTGCTTACTATTCAGTTACTGGTTATTTATTCTTTGATCTTGTCAATATCTGTCAAATTTACACCGCATACTTGTAGAATTGCTTTTAATGATAAATACTCGTCTTTTAATTTAGCATATGTTTCAACGGCGTTTTCCTTTTTTGCTAACTGCATATACTCTTGAATTTTTTTAAAATCATCAATAGCAGCTTTTGCTACTTCTACACCTGTTGGCATTCCTATCACCTCCCGAGCAAAAAACGGTTGTTTGGTTACATTTAGTATACCATGCTCAGGGTGCAAAGTCCATTATAATTTGGCTGTATGATAGGTTTACCCGCAACAGTTGTTACTGTTCACTCCGTTCCAGTAACAGGCA
>BLLT01000212.1 GCA_011958945.1 Lachnospiraceae bacterium
TCATTGGCTGCTAACTGCGCAGCAAGTGCGCAGCTGCCGGCTGAGCTGTTAACTTTGCTTGCCATTGGCACCCCTCCTTTCTCCGTTGACAACCCGCTTCCCGTCTGCTACTATATCTCTATTGCCATAATATGGCATCCATACAAAAAGGCAACTGCTGCGCCGCATTTACATCAGGCGGTCCGTACAGTAGATTTAGGAGGAACATATGAAAAAATTATCTTTGAAATTACCATCAGCAAAAGGAATTATACCCCCTTTAAGGGCAAAATTCAGCCAACGCTCTACCCCCCCTATTTGAATATACCCTGTTGCTTATCGTCATTGCCCAGGTCGCCTTTCTTTCATATATGAATCTTTTCGAAGCCCCGAAGATGATTGATTATGACGGTGCCAAGCTGTACAAGCATGCCATAGAGATGTGGGAAAATAAGTCGCTTTTTATCCCTGGCTGGAAGTACATCACTACCATGGAACTGGACTGCTCCCTTTTTCTGGCACTTCCTATTTATGCTGTTTCACACAATATTTTTACTTCTTTTGGCATTGCCAACATCATTATGGCTCTATTCTATATCGTTATTATCCTGTCCATTTTCAAAAGGACCCGCTTACAAAAGGGCTATGCGCTTCTTTCTGTCAGCCTTGTCCTCATGCCTTATGTTTCCGGAATGCTGGAATACTTTAATATGATGTTTTTCAACGGCTCCCAGTATACTGTTAAGGTTATGGTGCCCTTGCTTTTTATCCTTCTAGTCACCACAGAAGAAGACGGCCGGAAAAAAGCAGGCAATATCGCGGCCATGGTCCTGTATGCTTTCCTGCTGTTTCTGACTTCTCTATCCAGCGGCTTCTATGTAATGTTCTGCGGCATACTCCCCTTGCTCCTTAGCGCCCTTCTTGACTTTATGGGGGACGGCGGCTTTAAAAAATATGGAAGATATCATATCTGTCTGTGCGCGGTCAGCTTTGCCGCTTTTTTATGTGGAACCTTAACCAGTAAATTCCTGGAGATCCAGGCCAGGGGAAACCTTATGCTCCTTACCAAGGCGGAAAACTGGGAAATCAATCTCCACGCTGTTTTCCTTGGCATTTTCCAGGTGCTGGAATCCATCCCTACAGGCGATGTGGCGGCCATATCCGTCAAGGGAATTGTATCCCTGGCCAAAGTTTTCCTTACCTTACTCCTGTTGGCCGCCTGCATCTTTCAGATGAAGAGCCTTTTCCGGCTTTCCGCCCGAATAACCCCGGAACGGTTCCTCTCTATCCTTTTCCCCTGGAACCTGTCTATACTACTCTTTCTTGATACCAGGTACAGCCCGTCCAACCTGACCATCGAATACCGGTATTACCTGATTGCTTTTATACCGCTGATGCTGCTTTTGCCCATGCAGCTTGGGCAGTGGATGGAACATGCGAACCGCTTATGGCACCGTTCTATTTCCGTTTTCATCTGCCTGTTCCTTTCCCTCCTCTGCCTGGGCAGCTTCCGGAATGTATGGGAAAGGCGGGAAATCTCCCTTTATGTAAACGATATATGCACCTATATCAACAGCCTGGAACCGGAAGCGGACAGCGTGTTTTTTATCCCCGATGAAGAAACACCGGAAATGTGCCGCCTTTTGGACAGTTCACGCACTTACTGCGGCTATAACCCCGAGAATGGAGGGCTAGTCGTATATGACTACTACCAGGCCTATATAGACAGGGCCAGCCACGGGGATAAAAACTTCCTTCTCGTATATAACTGGGAAACGCCGGATATGTATCTCCCCTCCTACATCAGCAGCCAGTATGAAAAAGTCGGCAGCGTCAGGTGGTATGACATATACTATTCCCCAGTTAACCTTTTCGACAGCATGTCCGGTTTCCCCTGCCCCGGCGCCGAAGATTCCATCGACTATTTCTTCTCCCCCGGGTACGTTTCCAACCCCTCCGCCGCATTTATCAATGATGAGGGGGAACTGGAAGTGACCGGCGATGGGCAGGAAACGGTGAACAATACCAGTTTCCTCCCGGCCAGCGGCTCCTACCGTATAGAGCTTTCCTACGAAGAGACATCCGGCCTACAGGCCGGAACGCCTATTGGCATTTTACAGATATGCAATCCGAATGGGGCCGTAGCTTCCGCCCAGCTTTTTGCCGGACAAGGCAGCGTCCTTATTGATGAGTGCACAGCGGATGATGAGGTTCTCAGCCTGCACATCACCATCAGCGAGGGTATCTCCTGCCGCCTGAAATCCCTGCATTTCATGGCGGCGGACAAACAATAGACGCCATCAAAAAGGTACTGCCCAGAGCCGTGACGGCTCCGGGCAGTACCTTTTTATATGATTATTTCTTGTCCAAAGTAGAATTTTCCTTTAATTAGTTCAGAGCATCCACCAATTTCTTAACAGCTGCCATCGCTTCATCCGGAAGTTTATCATAGCCTTCCTTCTTAGTAGCGAAGCCTTCTACTGCGTCAACACGGTTCTGCATAGCATTCTTCAGTGCAGTCTTGTATTCCGCATCGTTCAAATCCGGTGCGAAGCCTTCCCAATCCATAATTTCGATATCTTCGAAAGGACCCCACTGTGTGAAGTTCGCCCTGTTCTCTACGATAGCTTCCAGGATTCCCAATGTATCGGCAGGTTTTACCTTCTTGCCCATGAAATCGCCGGTATTGATGATGTAGCAGTCTACGTTCTTCTCTTCTACCAGTTTCTTGAACTTCTCATAGTCGTTTACAAGAGGATAGGTCCTGAACGGGTTAGCGTAAGGAACGATACGCAGTGCGTTCAAGTCTGTTCCTGCTGCCACACGTTCTGCGGTGGAAGTCTTGGTTGCCAGGGTAGCGCCCATAACGGATGCCAAAGCAGCGCCTTTTAATTTTACTACCGGAGGGATGGTAGGGTCTTTCATAATCCAGAAAATAGCGTTAACCGGAGCGTCAATCTTATCTACGCGGTTCGGAGACCACAGTTTGGATTTGATAGCGCGTCCGTTACCGTTCCTGATATCTTCTGTTACAAGCTGAATCTTGCCTTCGCTGTCTAAAGTACAGGAGCAGTTCTGAGCAGACAACAGATACTCGTTATCAGCACAGCCTGTAGGATAATCAGCTGTCTTATCGAAATAAGTGGGCTCTAAAGCTATGGATGCACAGGTATCGGTATTGATAATGAATGCATCGTCATGAAGAACCTTAATTTCATATTTTCCATTATGTTTTGCATGTGTCAATGTAGATTTACCGGAACCGGACAAACCATAAACAGATGCAACGAATTTTCTGCCGTCATCCAGCAGATATTCTTTCTGGCCGCCGTGGCAGGAAGCGTAACCGTTCCTATTTGCCAAAGCCCAAGCCATGGTCAGCGTACCTTTCTTGTGCTCACCAAAGTATCTCATACCAAGGATTGCAGCACAGTTCTGGTTTGTATCGAAATAGCAAAGGGTAAGCGGGTCGCTTAAGCAGCTGTAATCCACATCCGGCCTGTTCCCAGGTGTCCACTGAGGATCTGAGAAGATGTAGATATCCGGCTCATTTCCGTCGCCTATTGCTTTGGAATTCTTATACATTTTAACATATTCATCGGACATATACTGGAAGTTTAACATCCAGTTGTAAAGGATATTCTCTTCCCCTTCCGGAATCAACAGATGGGCTTTTGCCATAAATTCAGGGTCAAGGCCGATAAAGCATTCTGCATGGTACATTGTTTTCCAGCGTGTTTCATAAACAGCGTCCATAACTACTTTGTCAAGCTTCACTTCATCTACGCCCGGCTCGCCTTTGATACGGCGTGCTGCTGCATAACGGCCGGTTACTGCGCCATCGTTAAATAACAAAACCCTGGAGTCTTTCTCAAGGCCAAAGGTTTCGCCGTCTTTAATCTTCATATCTGTTACAACTGTACCCGGAGAATTCTTTGCAAGTTCATAAGCTTCTTTTAAGGTATTTACTTTTACTACATTGTTTCCGTAAAAAGCAGCTTCAATAATAGATCTTGTTTTGGAAAAACCAACTTTTCCTGCGCCAATTTCACTAATTGGATAATACGCTTTTGTTGACATGTTACGTCCTCCTTATAATGTTGTTAATATTATTTATACCGTATTCTTTACCAGATTGCTAAGGTAAATGAAATACGGTTTTTCAACTTAGTACATCTATAGTATTATGTCAGAACGAGCTTTAAAAGTCAAGATTCCTTTTTCTTTTTTTAAAAAAGAATTGGCCGCTTACAACATTGTGGCATAATTTCCTATAAGAAAAAAATCGCAATAGCCATTCCGCATAAAATGTAAGTGCAACAGAATCCCTTCTCCTGCTGCACTTACCGTTTACTTTCTAATTCTTTTCACAATGACACTTATAAATCATTTAAACATGTTAGACATTATATAGTGCCTGTATAATAGTTGCTTCCCTGTACGTTATATTCCCCCGCCATATTGTAGCCGCTGGCCGCATTGGCCTGGGTTGTCATATAATACTCTACAAGCGATGCATTTGTTCCGATAGAAGAACCGTAATCTTTAAAAAATTTCTGCACTTCGGACATATCCGATTTTTTAAATGTATCCTCATCAATCGACATTCTGCCCTTCTGGTCCACGCTGATGCCAAACTGCTTCAGCATATCCTCATTACGTGCTGTTTTTTCCCTGATGTAAGATAAATTGGATACCACACCGGAATTGGAACTGGATTCGGCGGTATCAAATAATTTATTATAGCTGTTTACGAAACTCTTAGCAGCGGCAAAAATCTTATCAATATTATATTGATTGGTCTCATTGCCATCCTTATCCTTTACCTTTTCATACAGTTCATCAGATGCAAGCGCTTTACTGTCCGTCTTAAGGGAGGCGCCGGACCCCGTTGTATTATTAGTTCCTGTGGTGCCCGTAGTACCTGCTGCACTTGAGCCGGCCCCTGCAAACCGAAGACGCGATGCAATGACCGAGCCATAACTCATAATATCATCAGCAGAAAACATCTCCTGTACTTTGGAGATATCTGTCGCCTTCAATTTCTCTTCGCTCAAGGTAAGCGTTCCATCCCCGTTGACCATAACGCCAATTTCCGCAAGCTTATCCGCATTTGCCGCTGTACTGCTCATCATATTTGCCACATATGCCGTTTTATTTGTCAGCGTAGAACCCCTTGCTGCCTTTAAAACATCATTATAATCCGACACATAAGCCTTCATTGCAGAAACCACTTTATCCTTTGCACTCTGGCCGTTTGCCGTGTCCGTATACGTTTTGTCGCTCTGCAAAGCTGCAACCGTATTTTTCATGGTAGAAAGGCCAGATGTCAAATTCGCGTTTGCCTCCTGCACATCTTTGGAAACCTTCGGGTTTTTCTTTTCTTCCAGAATTTTGTCAAGGACACTCCTTGAACTGCTTTGACTACTGCTTGCTTCTGTACCAGAATCTTTTGCTTTGTTATAGTAGGTCTTCAAAAGCTTGCCATAACTGCCGTTCCTGATGCTTGCATAATCGGAGAGGAAGTTCAAATTCCCCATTCCGCCGCTGCTGGATGACATGCTCTGGAACAGATAAGAGTAATCCTGTTTGTTGCTTACATCAATACTGATACCCATTATCATCACTCCTTTGAATAAAAATGTGGACATCCATGTCCTTACTTATGGCATATGCAATAAACCATTCCTTTGCATCATACCATTGCTCAATCTCCATAATCATTATTAGTATAACATCCATAAGCCAGGATTGCAAGATAACTTCTGTAAATTTAATCTAAACTTTTTACCCTAAATTCCCATAAATCCGGTCTGATTTTATCAATGAAATCCTGCCGGGCGATGCCTTCAAGCAGCATTCCCGGAATTGCTGCCAGCGTCCATATATTCCACTCCTCTCCCTATTTTAATACCCATATTTTTTCCTATATTTAAAGAACATGAAAACGGATAAAGCAAGGGCCATTAATTCCGCTGCCGGTGTTGCCAGCCAAATTCCATTTATACCTAAAATAAGGGGCAGCGCTATCATCGTAATCAGCATAAATACAAAAGACCTGGAAAATGCCAGGATAGCTGAAACCGCTCCGTTGGACAATGCGGTAAACATCCCGCTGGCAAAAATATTAAAGCCGATAAAAAGAAGTGCAGCTGTACATATCCTATTCCCGGTCACCGCCAGGTCATATACCGGGTTGTCCGGACGGGCAAAAACCGATACCAATGGTCTTGTCAGCATAAAAGATGCCGCAACCGTTATGAAGGAAATCCCCATAATCACCTTTAAGCTTAACAAAACCAGATTTTTCAGTTTCCCCTGGTTCTGCTCCCCATAGTAATAGCTGACCATGGGCGCAACCCCATAGGAATATCCCGTATAGAGGGAACTCGCAAACATCAGCACGTACATTATAATGGTAACTGCCGCAACCCCGTCTTCCCCCACATAATGAAGCATGGTCCAGTTAAACATCATCGTGATAATACCGGTAACGAGCGCAGTCGCCATCTCCGAGCATCCGTTTGCAGCGGCATTTACCAGAACCTTAAAGCGAAATGCGGGTTTTCTGAAATGCAGCAAGCTCTTTTTCCGGGCAAATACAAACAGCCCCACTGCCGCCGTTACGCTATAGCCCAATCCTGCAGCAATCGCCGCCCCGCCGATTCCCATGCCAAACCAGACAATCAATACATAGTCGAGCACCATATTCAGGACACCTCCTGTCACCGAGCAAATGAAAGACAGGGCTGACTTTTCGCTGGCAATCATATAAAGGGTGAAATTGTTCATCAGAAGAATCGGCACGGTAAATATCAGATAACGGCTTAAATATTCCACACAATACCCTTCCACGTCTGGAGACAGATTCATCCCTGCAAAAATATGCCCCATAGCCAGATACCCCACCACACACATAATAACCCCTACCAGGATATTTACTAAAATCAGGAACGTAAAATCCTCCTTTGCCTCCTCCGCTTTCTGTTCCCCCATTTTTTTCATAATCACTGCGCTTCCCCCGGTGGCCAGCATGGTGGAAACGGCCGTGACAAGCTGGATAATAGGCGCTGTCAGGTTGATCGCCGAAAGCGCGTTGGTGCCAATCAGATTTGACACAAACAGCCCGTCAACCATCGTATAAAAGGACATAAATACCGTCATTGCAATGGTGGGCACTGCAAATTTCAATATATTTTTCAGTGTTACAGGTTTTTCATATACATTTGTATTTTCCATAAGATTTTCCTCCGTTCGCCTTGTATAACTTCTCGGAATCTTCAGCCCTTA
>BLLT01000213.1 GCA_011958945.1 Lachnospiraceae bacterium
CTTTAGGTTGGATTTAAGCATGCCACTTGGCTCGTTGCTCGCGGGAATAAACTTACACTTTCTTCCTCTTTAGTATACAATTGTATCATAAAAAATGCAAGACAGTCTGTCTTCCATCGGCAAAGGGGGGGCGGATTCCTGGCTGATCCAATTCATTGGCTGCTAACCGCGCAGCAAGTGCGCAGTTGCAGGCTGAACTATTACAAAACAAATCAAAATACTTTATTTTTCATCCGCCAAGCCGCTGCAAATCCCAAAATTGCAATTCCAAAAAGCACTGCACAATTAAGCGGCGTCACGATATTCCCCTTCGCTATCCCGTCATAACCGACAGTAAATACTGCCCCATTTGCCGCCGCATGAAACAGTACTGGCGCCAGGAAGCTGCAGTAGCGTTCGTAAGACCAGGTAATGGCAATGCCCAGAATGCATCCGTAAATCCCCTGTACCGGATTGCCATGATAGATGCCGAACATCGCGCCACAGGCAATAACGGATATCCACCTTCCAAAATATCTCCTCATCCGGTTATAAATCAGCCCGCGGAATACAATTTCTTCTGCCAAAGGGGAAATTACGCCATAAATCAGCAGCCCCATACCAAAAGCCACTCCATACTGCCTTTTCGCCACTTCCTGATAGCTTTCGGACGCTCCGGTGATCCCCAGCAGAACAAAAAGTATATTCACCCCCAAAGCAACGGATACTGCAATGACAATCAGCAACGCATATTCCCTGACTTTTTTTCCTATACTCCAATCCTGACAGCCTTCTCCCCTATCGTTACTTTTCTCATCGTTACTTTTCTTATTGTTACCTTTCCCATTATTCCTTTCCTTATTGCTCTCTGCCTCTCCATCTCCGCACGGCTTTTTGCACCTGTCAAGTTTGTGGATGCCGCTCAGATAGCTGTCTCTCATCCATATTTTGGCCCATTTCAATTCCCGGCGGGCCATAGGCCATACGGCCGCCATCCCTATGGCCAGCGACAGGGCATTCAGCAGTCCATTCACCGTTGCCCTATTTTCTGCCATCATTTCCCCGTAAGTACTGCCCCAAGCTGCTATACTCATATTCACAAGAAAAATCAATAAAACCTGTGCCAGGTCATGCACCACAAAATAAATCAAGAAAGGCAGAAGGACATTCGCCGATTTCCGAAAAGAACTTTCCGATGTTTTGATTCTGCCTTCCGTTTTCCATTCCATCATTCTGCCAACAGCCTCCCTAATTCCTCCACCGAGTCCACCAGATAATCCGGCCCGGCCATTTCCAGTTCACCTTCCGGCGCATAGCCAAAAGTAACGCCCACCGTTACCAGTCCGTATTCCTTTCCCCCTGACACATCGAACTTCCGGTCTCCTATCATTACTGTTCCGGCTACCTGCCTTCCATCCGCCTGATGCCCATTTCCTGCCCTATCCGTGCCCTTGATTACATCCCTTGATTGCATGCCATCCCTGGCTTCTGCATCTATCTCCTCTGCCTTCCCCATTTCCTCCATCGGCTTTTTTTGCCCTTCCACTTCCGACAGCTGCCTTAAAGCCTCTTCCACCACTTCTTCTTTCGTGCCCCTTTTCCCATCCAGTTCACTCCCGACAATAACCGTAAAATAATCATAAATTTCAAAGTGATGCAGTATTTGCTCCACAAATACCTGCGGCTTGCTGGAGGCTACGGCCAGAACCTTCCCCTGCATTTTCAGCTTCTCCAGCATTTCCCTGATGCCCGGATAAATGGCATTCTGAAAAATCCCGGTAGGCCGAAACCATTCCCGATACTTATCGATAGCTTCCTCCGCCTGCTTCTCATTGAATCCATACATTTCCATAAAGCTGTCCTTTAACGGCGGCCCGATAAAAGGCGTCAGCCTGTCCAAATCCGGCTCTTCGATCCCAAAAGAATGCAAAGCATACTGCACCGAAGCGGTGATGCCTTCCTTCGGGTCTGTAAGCGTTCCGTCTAAATCAAATAATAAATATCGGAATCTCATACTAACCTCCATGTCCTTTCCACATGTCTTTCTTCCATCCAACCATTGTTTCAGTCATAGCAAAGTAACTGATGATGCCCCTACTTTACTGTACCATTCCCCTGTATCAATAACAAGCATCAATTCTGCAATCTCTTCCGAAAGCGTACCCAGAACTTCTAACGGAACTCTCTTCCCCGTTTTCTGAAGCCGGTCCACCCTTTCCAGCTGTACCGAAATAGCCTGTTCCATTTCGCGGTGATTTCTGGCGTGATAGTGGTAATTACACTGATTCAGCTTGGATGCAAAATAAGACGCCCAGGCCGGAAGCAGCAGAGCCGCCATATTGGCAAAGGAACGGACAAAACTATTAAGGGATATACCATTCCCCATTCCTGCCAACGGCATATATGAGATAAAAAACTGGATAAATCCACGCAAAATGACGACCGCAAACCCTATGGAAAACAACCATTTATTCCATTGCTCCAGCCTTCTGGATACCCGCTCGTAGCGCTCCGCCGAGCTACGGTGGTAGGAACCCTGGTCTTCCAGCATCTCTCCTACATGATTCAATATCTCTCTGGTTTCTTCTTCCCCCAAAACAAACGAAGCTGACAGACTATCTTCTGTTGATTTACGGATTAACGCATAAATATCCCTCCTGCTGCCGCACAGCTTCCTAATATCCAAGCCGACTCCATAAGGCAGAAAATGTATCAGTATGCGGTACATCTCCGCCAAAATCCTGTTATCAATATAGCCCATATGCCAACTTCTTACCAATTTATCCTTTGACAAAAAATAAACATACAAATTCAGCATACCATGGATCAAAAAACCGAACGCTGCCATAATTCCCCACAGCCCTGGTTTTATCCCCCATGGAATAGGAAGAATTCCAAAAATTGTTTCCGCATAAAATCCAACCCCAATGAACAGTGATGCCGCCAGGGGCAGAATCGCTCTCCAATACATAATCGCCCTGTATTTTCCGCCATATTCAATCGCCCGTCTATCATAGCGTTTAAACTCGTCCAGCATCTTCCTATGTATTTCCCTGCCGCTGCCAGGCTGAGATTTCATCCTATGCAATGTCTCCTGCATCCCCCGGGCTTCCCCTCTGTCATGGGATTCCCCTCCGCCCGCTGCTGCTTCCACTCCCTGCAGTTCCCCTCCAGCTATGGGCTCCCGCCCTCCCTGGGTTTCCTGCCTTTTGCCAAATTCGTATTCCTCCCGCAGCAGGCAATCCCTTTTGGCATCATATACCTTTGACTCCGCTTCGTATTTGCGCAAATAACGCTGCTGAAGCTTATTTCCCAGTTCCAGAAAAGGTATTTTCCTTTCTTCCTTTTCTCCCAAAATATCTCCGCAAAAGACAAGGTTCTGGCAAAGAGTCTTCAAATATTCCGGATTATACTCCCCATAATAGCCATTCTGCAGCCAATAAAGCTGCCCGCTCTTGGATGAAATCCATATACAGGGAGTCTTTTTCACATACGCATGCTGCATTAATTCCCAAGTCATACCCCCACGTTCCGACACATCCTCATCCCACACCAAAAGAATCAGGTCCGCCTCTTTGCAAATCCAGTCCGCCGCCAAGCCCCGGAACTCGCTGTCCGCCTTTACCGCAAAACTACATGCATCGCTCCAGTCTTCCTCCTGTTTTAAACAAAATGCGTGCATTTGTACATGAGCGGCATCGGCTTTATCTTTCCAGCCAGCATCCGTATAAGACGGGCTTACAAGCCACCTTATCTCCGCTCCTTTTTCCTTTCCTTCCGAAAAAAGATAGGCCTTTATCTGTCCTGTCAGTTCATCTATCTGGCGAATCGTATCGGCCTGATTTGCCAGATTCCCCCCTACTGCCATACGAAAAATCATTTCTTTTGTTCTCCTTCCCCATTTCTCCTACCTGACAATCCGGTATCCCTTGGCCAATAAAGTCTTAATCAGCTGCTCCGATATCACCCTGTCATAAGTTTTTTCCGATTCGGGCAAATCTTCATAGGCAACCAGACAGGGATGTATCCTTTTCCCGTCATCCCTATGAGGCCCATATGTCCAGGAATCCTTCAGCCTCTGGCTGGCCCATACATCATGGGCATTCTTCGCCAACATTTCCACCAGTTCTTCCATTTCCGCCGTTAATGTTATATGGTCTGTATTAACGGGGGCTGGCTTGTATTCTCCCATCTCTAATCTCCTTTCAAACAAATTCGTTCTGCCTGCTGCCATTCACTCCATTAAATATCATTGCTGTTTTTCCATACCTCATATTGTTGAAATATATCCTCCATCTCATCTGCCGTACAAGGCTGGCTTACAATATGAATACCCACAATTCCAGGTTCAAAGACAAACCGATAAAAATCCATATCCGTTCCGTCTTTTACCCTTCCGATTACCAGTTCTTTCTCTCCCCCCATCCCCTGCTGAATTGTCAGGTTCAGGGCATCGCCCGCATCTATGATATTGGCAAAGTCAACCACTTCCCATTCGCCATACTTCATCAGAAAATCTCCGTTTTGCATCCCTGCCAACTCCCCAGGGCTGCCTTCCACGATATCATGAAGCACTACAAGTTCTTTCCTTTGCACCAGTTCGTTTCCATCCGCATCATAATTAATGCAGCCTATCTCCCTTCCGCTTTTATCATATTGATATTCCCTCTTGCTTATCCCGTCTTCCCCGCTGATCAAATGCCCTTCCCCATCCGTATAAACTGCCGACAGCATCCAGCCCTGGCTGTTATACCCATATTCCGTAACCATATACAGCTTATCGTCCTGGTCATAAAACATTTCCCGCGTGATATTTCCCAAAGAATCGTAATCCTGTTTCAAATGAGCATATCCATCCGTATTGCTGCATAGTTTTCCCATTTCATCGTAAAAAATCATTTCTGAAATTAGACCTGTCGCCGTATATCCATACTCCGCATAGGCGCATCCATTTTCCGATATCATCAGTTTTCCCTGGGAATCGCGGCATTCCCTGCGGATAATATTACCATAAGCATCATAGACATTCCATATCTGGTTTACCAGTTCCTCCTTTGCTCCCCCTTCTTTTAAGGTATAATACATGCCATGGATTAACTGATTCCTCCCGTCATATTCATACACGGACTTCCTTCCCGCTACTCCGTTCCCATACCATTCTTCCATTTCGATCACACGATTTCTGTCATCATAAACATATTCATAAACCGCAATATTCTCCTCATCCTCATAGGGCTGTCCGTTCCCGTCAAAAAAAGCAGTCCTCGTCAAGTTATCTCTTTCATCATACTCATTCTTTGTAATGACTTTAAGGTAGTTTTCCTCTTCCTTGACATCGGGCCAGGGAAGCCTCGTTTCTTTTATCTCATTCCCCCTGACATCGTATTCCCAGCAAGACCTGCTATAGCCATATCTCACCTGGCGGGGCAGGCCATGCTCATTATAATAAGTCCGTTCCAATACATTTCCATACTCATCATAAAGGTACTCCGAATAAGCAAACCCTTTCACATTAGTAAATAAGCCTCCATTTTCATCACAATATTCTATTCGAATACAATTTCCATAATCATCATATAACATCCGGCATTCATGATACCCTTCCGAAATGATGACCGGATTTCCTTCCTCGTCATAATATCTCTCGGAAATCCGATTCCCCCGATCATCATATCCAAATCTGGACTCCGCATACCCGCCGGTTATTATGCAGGGTTTCCCGAATTCATCTTTATAAACCGTTCTTGCCAGATTGCCAATCCCGTCATATTCATATTCCACAGATGCATAATTTTCCCTAATGCGCATAGGCTCCCCATTTGCATCATAGTAAGACTGTTTGAACAAATTGCCTGCCGAATCGTACTCCCCTCTCACGGATGCATACCCATACCGGCTTATCGCCGGGAGATACCCGGTGTCCAGATAGGTATCGCTGATTTCATTTCCATTCTCATCCCATTGACACAACATACCGGCACACCCTGAATTTTTTTCACAGACCGGCTCCCCGTCCGTACCCAAGACATACGCCTCTGCCACTCTTCCATCATCGCCGTATACGCATTCCAGCTTTGCATACCCGTCATTGTTATATGCCGGCTGCATCCCATTATCAAAATACTCAATACCAATGGCATTCCCCCATTCATCATAGGAATACCGATAACCGTGAATTCCATCCTCTTTCGAGCATACCGGGTTTCCTTCCCTGTCCAATAGCCTTACCTGAGCCACAAACCCCTGCTCTGTATACTCCGATACAGTCTGCGCATACCCGTCTTTGGAATTGCATGGAACATTCTGTTCATCCAGATATTTCAGGCTGATTATGTTTCCCACATTGTCATATATGGTCTCCAGCCGAAAATATCCTGCTTCGTTTTTTGCCTTCTCCCCCTCCGCATTAAAACACTCTCTGGCAATCCTTCTTCCTTCCCCATCATAGCTGTACACATATGCGGCATACCCAAATCTGCAATTATGGGGATTCCCATGTTCATCCAGCCCAATGGTTCTTCTCACCTGCCCATCAGCTTCCCGTTCGTAGCGAAAGCCATAATTCCCATTGCTGTCCGCGGCTGGCGTATTCCTGTTATCCCTCATAAAAAGTTCTTCTACTAAATATCCATTTTCATCATAAGTATTGATGTATCTGGTTATTTCGCTTTTCGCCAGTTCCGAAGGATTATTCGCATCCAGCCCATACCCTCCCTGCATGGATGACAGGGCAAAGGCCTGGCTGCTGTCATCGGACTTCTGGAAATCCACAGCCTTCAGGTTAGAAGAATAATCCTTCACAAGTATCAGGCTCCCCGCAGTATCCCTAAGTTCCGCCCTGGATAATTGCTTTCCTTCATAGAAGAAATCAATACTGGCATATGCTTCTTCCGATACGGCTTCCATTTGCTGTACCGGATTCCCCAATGAGTTCACCCGCTCCAGACGCACTACTTTCCCCTGCCTGGTCACTATCCGGTAATACTCGGACCTTCCCATACGTTCTTCCCTGGAAAGGGGATATAATCCCCTCGGAACTTCATAACAGCAGACAAAATCCCTGTAATACCTGGCATGCGGCATATAATACCATATCCCGGCCAATAAGCCCGCCAATAGAATAACACACGCCGCAATTGCCAAAACGCTTTGCTTCACCCTGCGCTTCCGATCCCTCATTACAATCTGATCAAATTTCAAAATTAGCAACCCCCATTTGAAATGGGGGTT
>BLLT01000214.1 GCA_011958945.1 Lachnospiraceae bacterium
CATATTTCACTATGTGCGCCATGTTGACCAGATACCCCCTGTGGCAGCGGTAAAAACCATCACCAAGCTGTACTTCCAGTTCCTCCATACCGGCATACGTTTCTATGATATCTTCCATATCTGTGGTATGGATCTCCACCTTCTTTCCCCTGTTTTCGATATACAGGATACTGTTCAGCTTAAGCGTATACCCCTGATTCTTTGTCTTTATGAATATCCGACGCTCCTTCTGCCCCTTCCTTTTCCCGGCTTCTTCTATCGCCCTGTCAAGCACCTCCATGAACTTCTGCTCCGCAATCGGCTTTAACAGGTAATGGAATGCGGACACGTCAAAGGCTTCAAACACATGCTCCTTAATGCCTGTAATGAAGATAATAACCCTGTCGTCATTGGACTGCCGGAGAGTCCTCGCCGCCTCAATGCCACCCATGCCTTCCATCTGTATGTCGAGGAAGATAATGTCAAATTCCTTATCTGCCGTAAGCAGTTCTTCTCCCGTGGCAAAACCGCTTATATTAAAACCGGGATTCCGTTTTTTTATGAAACCTCTAATCTGCTCTATGATAATTTCTTCATCATCTACCACTGCTATATTCAAAATTCATCACCTCGGATTTCCGTTTCAGCCGTCACTTAATTTATCGGCAGATTTTCTGTTATTTTGGGATGGATGGAACGAAAAGCATACGAAATGGAACGAAAGGCATAAATGCAGTACGGAAATTTCAAAATCAGCCCTAAAGTTTTTCGCCATTCGTCCGATATAGTGGAAACCCAAACCGCCGTGTAGGCATATTACCTCTTATTTCTCCGCTTTCCAAGCGGTTTCTGCTGTCAGACCTGCCTGCGGAAAAGGCAGACCGCCCCATATAGCGGATGAAGGCCATAGTGCGGCGGTCCCATCAAACATATCATTGATCCTGATTTCCGAAAGAAATAATTGTCCCCATAAAACCAACTAATCCGCAAAGAAATATTGATACAAGGCATATCCAATAATAAAATGTATCAACCTCAACTAAGCCAGAAATAGATACCGCTGTCCAAGGGCATACACAAGCTGGCAATATCAGTTCTTCTGAAACTTGCAGTCCTGCCGCCTGCAATACTGCGCTTCCTAAAGTAGCAAGCATGGAAGGATAAAACAATGCCTGCTGTTTCACACATATCCAAAGAATAGGAATCCCCGCAATAAAAGAAAAAAAATTGTTCTGGATTAGTAAAAATAAGGCATACCTCATATTCCCTGTTGTAAATTCAACGGGAAAAAGAGTATAACAGCCCGCTGTCACTATCATCTCCGACAAACAAATTGATATTAAATACCACAAAAACCACACAACTAATTTAGCTGCCATAAATTTTTCTCTCGATACCGGGGCTGTCAGGATATTCCGTATTGTTCTGTCCTGATACTCCCTTTGCATATTTGAAGTGATTACAAACCCGTTTACGATAGGTAACACAAAAGTATTTAGCATGAGTACACTCATCAGCCATTCCATATATTTTCTCTGTTGGTCAATAACCAGACGGTTCCATATCATAAAAAGCGGAATCGTTATAATAATCAAAGTTCCCAACCATGCCATTTTATTTCTGCGGAATTTTCTTATTTCAGAGCAAACTGCATCATGCAATGCCTACACCTCCTGTCAATTCCTTAAAATAATCTTCCAAACTGTTCTGGCATTTAGAAATTTCAACTACAGAAAAGCCAGCAGCAAACAGCCTGCTGTTCAATTCTAAAGTACCGTATTTCAGGTCATAAATCTCTATGACAGATGCCTCTGGTCTTTTAATCTTTCCAATTGAAAGATCATTTCTCAGGTACTTATATACCTGCTCTGTCTCTTTCACAATCAACACATATTTTATTTTCATTCACTTTTCCCCTCAGTCTTGAGAAAACGGAGAGATTTTCCGCTGCTGTCAGATTTGAATAAAAACCGGGAGATTCAATCGTGCTTCCAATACGGGCATAAATCCCGCTCTGATAACCTGTCATTACCTGGTTGAATAATGTCACAGAACCGGAATCTTTCCTCACCAGTCCAAGCACCATTTTCATAATTGTAGTTTTACCCGCCCCGTTCCTGCCCAACAGTCCATATATCTGTCCTTTCGGAACGTGCATGGATACATTCCGGACAACAGAACAATCACCGTATTTTTTGCATAACTCATAAGTTTGTATCGTATATTCCAATCCTGTCACCTGCTTTCATATACTATCCCAGATGTCGAAACAACCAATTTCTTCTGAAGAAAGAAAAATATGATAAGCTGTATAAGGATTACCATTAGCGATATTCCTATAGCAGCCAGCGTAACCTCACGGACATGTACAATAGAAGATGCCTCCATAAAGCGGTTTATCATAAAAGAAGCTGTGGCACAGCCGCATATTACAGGAAAAAAATAAATTAACCCTATCTGTTTCCGAATCAGTTTTTTCAGATCATTTTCTTTTAGCCCAAGATACATCGCTTTTCTATAACTTTCTGTATCCTGCATTATCGTTCCTGCAATTTTTAGTCCCATTATCATCGTTGCAGATACGCATGCAATAACGGCAATAAAGAAAATTAAGATCAGATAAACTGCGCCCGCCTCCATCTGGACATCAAACTGCGTCTGTTTTGCGTAAGGGTAAAATTCCCACCAGCGGGCAGCATACAGTTCGTTTCCATCATAAGGAATATAAATATCTTCATAGTTCTCTATTTTATCTTTAATAGCCTGATCCTGCCAGCTCACAAATATCTCCCCATCGTTTAATGCTACAATCTCTGCCAGAAGTCTCTTTTGAAATTCACTGCTGTTTTCGGGATTACTGCCATGAAACAGGTGATAGGTCATTTTATATGAGGAATCCAAAGTATTACTTATCCTTTGAAAAGTATTGTCACTGATGACAGCAAAAGAATTTATCTTTGCCGTTTGGTTCAGTACATTTTCCCTTGAAATCAATTCAATTTTTTGCAGCGTAAAATCTTCTTTTGCACATGGATTGTAAAACACCCCTCTATTATCCGAGCAGGTTTGAAACACAGAATCATCGGAATCCTGAAAGTAAATATATCCATCATCAGGAACAGACAGGTTCATGCCGGAAAGTTTATTAAAATCGGACACATTAACAACAATTTCCGGTGACCACTCATTTCTTGAAGCATCCATATACTGATGCTCTCTCCCCAGCAAAAGCATATCCAGTGAATGCCATTCACTTAAAGAAATGCCGTTTTCTTCTGCCAAGAAACCTATCCTGCTTTCATCCATATCTTGCTCTGATTCCCTGACCAAAACCGCATAATCATAGGGTTCTTCCTTAATTTCATAGTAAAGCTCCAGAAAAGTACATCCATTAAAACATATGGAAAATACCGTAAGCGTAATCAGCAGCGAAGAAACAAATAAGGATAACGTATATTGGTTCCCTTTTTGCCTTACCAGATTATAAAACAATATACTTTTTCTGTATGCGTTGGAGGAAAAACGCTTTATAATGCTGCCTATGGAAGTAATCTGCGCCGTCAGAGTATACATTCCAACCAGACTGATGCCAAGAAAGAGAACGGAAAAACTTTTCAGTGGGTAGATAACCGCAGTAAGATTAAACAATATCAGTCCCAAAGGAACAGCTATAAGCCCTATGACACCCAAAACCGGATGGGAGCCTTTCACCTCCTCGCATTCAGATGATGAGCTCATAATCTTTATCACATCTAATCTTGTTATATGAGCTGCATTCCTGATGCGCTGGATAGCCCATGCCGATATCCATAACCCTCCTGCAATCAGCAGTCCTATCCATCCCACATGAAAGGTTCCATCTGTATAGGATAGAAATAAAGACAACAATGACCATATGCCAAAAGAAATCGGAACAGCCAAAATAAGACCAGCCATCCCTCCAATCAAAAATATACTGTCAAGCTGGCGGCTTTGTATTTTACCAACAGATTTTGGAGAAAGACCAAGAGAAATGAATACCCCGATCTCCCCCATTTGAAGCTGCATGTAAATAGCATTAGCATAGAAAAGAAAAACAACAATACCTATCATTGTGATTCCGTACATTCCAAGCGAAATGATGTAGGTCGATCCGTCTGTCATCAATACATCGGTTATAGACCTGCCAAAAAGCAGAACGCCATAAGCCCCGGTCATTGCAATAGCAAAACAGATTGACAGCCCAAAAAGCAGATATCGGCTTTTATTTTGGCGGATCAGCTTTCGGGTGATTTCATTTATTGTCATTGTCCCACCTCCACAATCTTCAAAAATTCCAGAATATCATTCATAAACTGCCTCTGCTCTTTCTGACGTACCAATTCCCTTACTACCATCCCATCCGACAAAGCAATCACGCGATCCGCATGAGAAGCAGCAATCGCATCATGTGTCACCATCAAAACTGTAGCCCCCAGTTGCTCCTTGGCAAACAGAAACGCTTCTATGACAGCATTGCTCGACTTGGAATCGAGATTGCCAGTCGGCTCATCAGCTAAAATTAACAACGGCTCATTTGATAAAGCCCTTGCAATAGCCACCCGTTGTTTTTGACCGCCAGAAAGTTCGCCCGGATATTTGCCGGAAATGTCCTCAATGCCAAAGGCGCGCAGCAGACCTCTTGTTTTTCCTTCCATATCTGCGACAGGCTTTTTGGCGATGATTTGTGGAAGAAAAATATTTTCCTGCACTGTCAACCCATCAATCAGCATAAAATCCTGAAAGATAAATCCTAATATACTGGAACGGATTTCAGCCTGTTTTTCTTTATCCGTATGAAGCATATCCACAGATCCCACTTTCACATTGCCACTGTCTGCTGATAAAAAACCCGACACGATATTCAGTAGTGTCGTTTTTCCACTGCCGGACGGTCCCATGACCGCAACAAATTCACCTCTGTTCATCTCCATGCTGACACCTTTCAGCACAGGATAGGTATTCCCTTTCGTAACATAAGATTTTTGCAATCCTGATACAGATAGTATTTTTTCCATATACCGATACTCCTTCACAAGTTATTTCCCAGAGATAATAAAAACTCTCCTTAATAATACAAGGAGAGTATAAACGAAAAATATCACAAAAGTATCTACTTTTTCAACAAAAATGAAAATTGTACTCTGGCGCCTGAATCCGGCATATTGCTGATTGTAATACTGCCGCCATGCTTTTCGCACAGAATTTTACAGATGTTTAATCCAAGACCAAAATGGGCAGAGCCGGTTTGTCCAGAGGTGTAAAAGGGATTTAGTGCCTTCCCCAGAGCTTCCGGACTAAACCCTACTCCATCATCAATTATTTCAAAAGAAAGTAATTGATTCTGTACATACAGATGCACAAAAACTTTGTTCTTAGAATAATGGCAGGCATTTCTCATAACATTTTCCAACACCCTGAAAATCAGGGAAATATCCCCCCTGACCTCCTGCAGATTGGCTTCCTTTGCAATGGAAATGTCTTTCCCGTATTCCTTAGCTGTCGATTTCATGTTGTCATCTAACATTTTCATAAAACTGTCTATGGAAATTGTCTGTACTTTGACTGGCGTATCCTCTAACTTTTGGATCGTGTTCATAACTTCGACATAATCTTCCAAGCGCTTAATGTAATATGCCATCATGCGGTTTGTTTCTAGCAGTTTTGCATCATCTTTTTCAGGGAATGGAATATACTCTTCCAAAAAATCTGTATATCCCTGCAATACTGTAAGAGGTGTTCGCAAGTCATGTGCAAAAGCTGCATTGAGCTTCCTGCGTTCTTCCGTCATACGCCATATCCTTTTATAATTATTCTGCAATTCATTCTTCATCCGTTCAAAAGACTTACAGAGCGTCCCTAATTCATCTTCTGCATCATACTGTACAGAAAAATCCAGATTATCCACGGCTATCTGCTCTATCCCATCCGTTAATGCCTTTATGGGAGTGTAAAGTTTTAGTTTATAGAAAATAAATGATCCTGCAACGATTACAGCACAGACATAGACGCCTACTGTTGATATCGTAAAAAAATCATGCCAATGCAGAGCCGGATTTTCCGAATTTTCCGCCACAAGAGCGTAATAGCTTGACCGTGTCGCTAATAATATCGTCATCGCTCCTAAAAAAGCAATGAAAAGGAAACACACGATTGTAATGTTTAAAGCCTTTTTCAAAGGAAGATTTCTATAAATTGTCTTTAATTTTCCCATTTATACCCTATCCCCCAGACTGTCTCTATATAATTTTTCTCTGTATACTCCATGAACTTTTTTCTGATCCTCCGTATATGTTCTACGATAATGGAACTATTCCCCTCACCATCGTATCCCCAAATCACTTCGTAAATTCTTTCTTTATCAAATACCTGCCCCGGATTCCTTGTAAGCAGTTCAACAATATCAAATTCCTTTTTTGTCAGCGGAATCTCTTTGTCTTGATAAGACACCTGCCTTTTATCATAATTTATGGCAAGGCTATCAAAAAATTTTGCTGTTGAGCCGGAATCGCCTCTGTTTTCACGGCGTAAGTGCGCTTCTACCCTTGCCCCCAACTCACCTAACTTGAAAGGCTTTACCACATAATCATCCCCGCCTGACTGGAATCCAATGATTGCATCCGTTTCTTCTATTCTTGCAGTCAAAAAAAATGATAGGACACGATACATGATCCCTGATTGTTCTACACACGTCAAGTCCATCCATGTCAGGCATATTTATATCAAGCAGAATGATGTCAGGCTTTGAATTGATTTCCTTAAGAGCTTCTGCCCCACTCATAGCTGTATATACCAAATAGCCATGAAATTCAAAATAGTCCTTCAGCATAGTGACAATGCCCTGTTCGTCATCAACTATTAAAATTTTATATTTTATCATAAAATTCCTCCCGTTTTGCAGATATTATACTGCTCAGGCAATATATGTACAATTCTCATTTCTCTATTACTTCGGCAGAATACCGTTCCCGCTAAAGTAAAAACATCCACTGAATTATACCATAAAAATTCTCTGTTTTTCACCCGATGGCACGAAATGACTATTTTTCGGGAACGGAAAGCAAAACCATCCTATCAGCGGCATCAAGAAACACAAAAATAGGGGTCCACCACCCACCGTGATGAACCCCACCAAGCCTTAAAACTCTTGATTTTAAGCCATTCTTCAATACTTTCGCCTG
>BLLT01000215.1 GCA_011958945.1 Lachnospiraceae bacterium
GCCTCTGCTGAACACGATTTACGTTTTCAGAGGTTCAGCGGAATGCGCAGTTCAGCGCATTCCTGGGCTGAGGTGTCAACTTAATGACATTGCCTGTGAACAGCAACAATTGCTACACCGCAAGAGGAATATTTTTGCATTCAATATTGTTTTATATAATTTCAAATGATATAATTAAGTACATTGTCAAACATAGATTCCCAGGAGATTCCGAGAGCCTATGAAAAGACATAAGTAGGAGGTTTATTTATGAAGTCTATCCAGGATGAATTACCGCTGCTGCAGCAAATTTTAACCTTAATTTCCAACCATTTCGGGGCAAAATGCGAAGTTGTCCTCCATGACCTTACCAAGGATTACAACAGTACGATTGTGGATATCCGGAATGGGGAACTGACCAATCGGAAAATCGGCGGCTGCGGCAGCAATCTTGGCCTTGAAGTTCTTCGGGGTTCCGTTGTGGACGGAGACCGTTATAATTACGTAACCACGTTGAACAATGGCAAAATCCTCCGTTCATCCTCCATTTACCTGAAAGATGATGACGGCAATATAATCGGTTCTATTTGCGTAAACTACGATATTACAGAAACATTACAGTTTGAAGGGTTTCTTAGGCAGTTTAACCACTTCTCCCCTGTGCAGGATGAAGAAGTTTTTGCTTCCGATGTCAATTCTTTGCTAAAACACTTAATTTCAGAGGCCCAGAAGCAAATCGGCAAACCCGTTTCCGAAATGAACAAAGAAGAAAAAATAAATTTCATACAATACCTGGATGAAAAAGGGGCTTTCCTAATTACGAAATCAGGTGAACATATCTGTGAACTGCTTGGAATCAGCAAATTTACATTTTACAATTATCTTGAAATCAGCCGTACAGCAAAAGAATAGCAACTCAATGCTATTCTTTTGCTTCGCATACAATATAGTTGGCTGGCCAAACCTGACAATAGCCATTCCCCCTATTTTAGCGTAATCTCTACCTCAAACATCCGATTCCAGGGCATCCGCAAGTCAAAGTCCCTTTTTTCCTGCGGAAAATAATGCTGCCGGAACTCTTCCAATTTTTCTTTTACAACCGTTCTTACTTCTGGTTCTTTATTCCCTAAGTCAAGGGCATGGATGCCCGGATCGATTTCCCCTAAACCCTTGGTTACCTCCCTTCTCACTTCCCCCATATATCCCCAGTCCTCCAGATAGCGGAAAAACAGGAATTCTTTGGATACGGGAGATTTTACCCCCTTTTTCAGGGAGCAGCAGGCGCTGATATGGGCGATTACAGTTCCCAGGGTATTGGATGAAGTATTCCATCCCGCATATGCATCGATTTTATCCAGCAAATCCTGCTCGTATAAAAACTGCATCAGAGCCCGGTCCGCCATATTGGGAATCGCGCAGTCTGCCACCCCGCAGATCTGCCCCCGATTTAAATATTTGCGCATTCTTTCCACCAATGCGTGAAAGTTCCTTTCGCTTTCCAGAAAAACTTCATCGGTAACCAGTTCTTTTTCCAGGCGCAGACTAAATACAGTAGGCGGATTAACTGCCAGCACTGCATCGGCCTCCGCCGAGGTCTCCGCAATCCCGCACCCGGCCGCCAACAGCTGATACTGCACCGTTTCCCCGATGCTCCTGTCCTCATAAGAAGGGATTTGGTACTTTCCTCTTATGGAAGAATAGTCCACATATACCGATGGCGGTTTCTGCCCCACTTCATTTATCGCCCTGGCCAAAAGGGTGCATCCTGTTTCATCTGCACCCGGATAGAAATAAACCTTGGAAAACAGATTCCTGCTCCGGGCATGGGATGCCAGCATCCTCCGTTCCGCCGGCGCATATCCATGTTCCCTGCAGTCATCCAGCGGAATAATCAGAAAATCCAGAACCCCTTCTGCCAACAGGTCGATGGAATGCTTATTATTGTTAAAGTTAACCGCTCTCCGGTTTAAAAAGTCCTCCAGCACTTCTTTGGGCACTTCCTTTTCAATCCTTGCTTTTTCTGCCCTTTCTTCTTCCGATATCAGCTGCAGCTTCTCTTTGTCGCGAAGTACGCCGTAACGGAAAATCCGGTATCCATAGTTTTCATAGTAATCCGGCTCTTCCCCGCTTCCGTCTCTGGCCGGAGCCCTTGTAATCAGTTGAAAGGCATATATCTTTAGGTTGGGATTTTCTTCTTTTAACAATTTAAGCCTTTCTATTCTTCCCGCACATACCTCTTCCGAAAAATGATGCAGCCTGGACGGCACGATGCCTCCATACAAAAACAAATCCATGGACACGATCAGCACATCCGCATCTGCCGTTTCATTTTTGGTCCATTCCCAGATTCCTTCTATATCAGCCGGTTGTTTGAAGTTCCCCATTAGTTTCCTGGGAACCAGCACCACATCGCTGCCGCTGATTTTTCCGATGTAATCCGGATATAGATAATTACATGGGCGCTCGTCCAGTGGGAGAAAAACAATTTTTTTCATAAGCCCTCCTTTTTCTAACTTTTTGTATGATTTTTGTTCATTATATTCTTTTCCGATTCTGCCGTCAATAGGGAACTGTGCATTCTTCCCAGCTGTTTACGGAAATTAATTTTCATCCTTTATAGAAGTTCATCCTTTCGGCTTCCCTGTTATGGAATCCGGCCATTTCGAGTTTTGCCTGGGAAAAAGGGCCGGATTATTTATTATTGTATCATTTTATATTTTGTGGTAATATAAAAATATTACTAATTGTTAGTTTTTATTGTTTTTTCAAATTTATTATTTGGTGTGTGGACCTTATCAGGACTCTTGTCGCCGCGCGGTAGGCGAGTCCGGTAACGCTGGATTACCGCGCAGAAATGAGGTGGATTATGTATAAGCTTTATCCCGAACCCGTCAGTGTCCAAATTTATGAGGGTTTTCTCAACGCTGTATCCGCATTTCATGCGGACATTGATGGGTTGATTCTGGCACAGTGTGAACAGGCCGGTTTCTCTGTCCGCTCCGCCATTGACGGCCTATGTACCGACAAGGCTTGCGGAAGCACCTATCGCTTTTGCGTGAACAGGCAGGAAAGTCTGCATGCGCAAGGGTATCATCTTCTTATCCATGCTTCCGGTATTACTATCGATGCGGCAAGTGGAGCCGGGCTTTACTATGGGCTGCAGACTTTACGGCAACTTTTGGACCAGGGCGGCGGACGCCTCCCCTTTCTGGAAATCGACGATTATCCTGCTCTGGAACTGCGGGGGATTATGCTGGATATCGGGCGCAATAAGATTCCTTCCATGGAAACTATGTATTCCCTTCTGGATATGCTGTCTTCCATGAGAATCAACCATGTTCAGTTTTATATGGAAGGCTATTGTTATCAGTACAAAAAGTATTCCTATCTTTTCAGCAGTGACACACCTGTAACGGGCGAGGAGTTCCGCGCTTTGGATGCATATGCAAAGAGCCGTTTTATCGACCTTGTTCCTAACCAGAATGTATTAGGCCATATGGAACAATGGCTGGCCACCCCCCAGTTTAATCCGCTGGCGGAATGTGAGGACGGTTTTATTTTTGAAAATCTGTTCTGGCGCCCTCCCATGACCCTGGATGCAAATGACCCCGAAAGCCTGGCTTTTGTCACTGAGATACTGGATGAACTTTTGGAGAATTTTACTTCCCCTTTGTTAAACGTAAATATGGATGAGCCCTTTGAACTGGGGCAGGGGAAAAACAAGGAGACGGTGCAAAAATCCGGCAAGGCTGCCTTATATCTGGATTATGCCCGTAAAATCAATGATTACTGCAAATCTAAGAACAGGCGTATGATGATGTGGGGGGATCAGGTATTGGAAAACCCCGACAGTGTGGAAGCCCTGCCAAAGGATATTATTCTTTTGGATTGGATTTATGAAGGGGATGCCCATTTTGAAACGCATGCCCGGCTGATGCAGCGCACCGGGCTGGACTACTGCCTCTGCCCGGGAACCAGCAGTTGGGGCTCCATCACCGGGCGAACCGACAATATGAGGAAAAATATTATAGATGCGGCGGATTGTGCCATCCGATATGGCGGCAAGGGCATCATCACTACCGACTGGGGAGATCTGGGGCATTGGCAATATATTTCCTGTAGTTACCCTGCCTTTAGCCTGACAGGCCTTTATGGATGGAGCGGCAGCGGCGCAGACGAAGGAAGCGCCCTTTTATACTGCAATAAGTATCTATATAAAGATGCCAGCGACACCGCTTATCAGACCGCCTGCGATTTGGGAAATTATTATCATTATGAACATGCCCCGCTTTATAATACTACCTTAAGTTTTGCCGTTATGTCCAGCAAATACACTTTTGATTCTTTAGAGGAATTTGACAGCAAAATGCAGAGACTCCTTACCCTGTCTGCCAACATTGCCCGAACCAACCATATTCCTCCGAAAGAGCCTGTTATTGCCCTGGATTACAAAGGACTTACGGAATACCTGGATGGGTTGGAAGAGAAAATCTCCGCTCTCCGGCTTTCCTGTGACGATGGCCCGCTTATTATAGGCGAAATGCGCAACGGCATCCGTATGATACGCCATGGGGCGATGCTTTACCATTCCCTGACCGGACACAGGCAGGAGAAGGAACTTTTCAAGGAGGAACTGGCCGACCTTTATAAACAGTTGGATGCTCTCCTAAAAGAACACTACAGTCTATGGATTGCCCGAAACCGCCAGGGCGGTTTCGATAAAAGTTCCGCCCATATGTTCCACCTCCTTCGTTTTTATCGGAAGATGATAAAGGAACTGGCATAGTCTGCTGGCGGCGTATGCCGCCAGAAGCACCGCCAAACCAAAGCCCTCTACCCTTTCACGCACTCCTGCTCCAGCTTCACATCATGTTCCAGCATATAAAGGGCCACTTCCCTCACTTCCTCCCAGCCGCACATCCCCTGCAGCCGTTTTCTGTCATTCTCCGTCAGCGGCCTTCCATAATTTTCATATGCCTTCAAAGTTTTCAAGTCCATGCGGTACATCCGGAACGGAATCCCCGTCTTATTGCATAAATCCCTGTAAATCTCGAACCCGCCGGCATCAATATCCCCGAAATGGCAATACTCTGCCACAGGGCAATGGGCATATATTTCCTGCAGCAGCAGACGCCTGAGTCCATTATGATATCCGCCGAGATAAATGCACAGGCAGCCTTCCTCCTGCCAGCGGAAATAGGTTGTCAGATTTTCAATCGTCATCACCTTCTTAACCCCTGACATGCCGCATAGACGGATTCTGCCGATATCCTCCCCGGAAATACCCAATCCCTGCTTCAGCGCAGATACATTGATTTTCTCATCCCCCACCGAAATGGTCACATCCCCCTTTAAATAAACGTAATTAGGCGTGCGGTAAATTCCATATTCCGCTAAAATTTCATCGAAAGCCGCCCCTTCGCAATTTTCCTTGAATTTCCTGAATACATGGGCAACCCTTCCCTCCATCTTCTCCAACGCTTTGGAATCCTGAAAATGAAGTATCGAAAACTCTCTGATATATAACTGCTGCGTATTCCCTTCAATGGCCTCTATCGTATCCAGAAGCCGTTTTGTGGCAGCCTCATCCTCCAATTCCACAAACTCCTTCACCGATTTATGTTCCTTAAGCCGCTCCAGCAAATACTCCGCAAATGCCCTGCAAACCGGGGCAGATTCCTTCCCAATATAATCCTCCAAAAGCTGGCAGTGACAAAATGCCATATCCTTTTTAGGCACACGGCGGACATATGCGTACGCTTCTTCCAGATTCCCCGGGTTCAGCCGCACCTTTTCTATGATATGTCCTTCCTTTTTTCCCTTCCAGCAAATACAGGCCAACTGCTTTTCCTCCAAAGTTTCCATGCAAAAATGAATTTTTTCATACTCGGAAGAACTTTCATCGAAATAACCCGGAATTGTCCTTTTCGTAAAGCGGAACTCTATATGGACGGTTCTCCTGTTCCCCCCTATGGATAACAGGCTGGATTCGTAGGTATCCAGTAAGCGGTTTAATACATATTTATCGTACTGCGCCATTATAATACCTCTCCGCAAAGCTTACTTTTTCATCGGTCATGATTAATAGCGTTTCCTCCACAAAAGGGCTGATGTATTGAATCTTGTCCGGCGGGGCCGCAATTAGTATCTGCAAGGGCAGCCTTCGCAGAAATTCCAGCACACCCCCAATGCGCTCGTCATCCATATTATTAAAAGCCTCATCAAACATAACCAGGCCCACAGCCTCGCCGCCAATGCCATTCCGATATAACTGCACAAAGGAAGCGGCAACAGTCACGTAAAAAGGGGTCTGCGTCTCACCGCCGCTTTTTTCTTCACAGACTTTGGAATACAATGAATAATTGTTGTCGCTATGGAGAATCTGTATATCATAGTCCATATAGGTCCTGTAATCTGTAAATTCGTCTAACGCTTTTGCGCTGTTTTCATTATCCAGGGCCAGACGTTCAAATAGTTCATCAATTACCTCTTTATGATTTTCATGAAACAGACCGCTGAAAATCGACTCCCCCTGCACGGCATTGAAATCGTCCATAATCATTTCATAATAATGGCGGTATCGCTTGCTGGGCATAAAGAGAAATTCATACTTTTCATTGCTGAAACGGATATCTTTTAACGCTTTGTTCAGTTCTTTGAATTCCGTTTGGGCATTTTTCATATTTTCCTGTAGTTTGGATAAAAATTGTTCCCTGAATTCTTCTTCCGCCGCCTGCCGTGCACTTTCCACTTTTCCTTCATAGGTAAGCAGTTCCGAATTTTTCAGTTTGATATATTCCGCCTCGAAATCCGGATAGCCCTTCAACGTAGCCTCCGCTCCAAAATCGTGGGCAGTCTTATACTCTACCATACCATTGGTCATGCATTCCGTATACTTTGCCACCGTTGTCTGATTCGCCTTCCTCCTGCGGGCAAAATTATCCCTGAACTGTTCATAACTCTTGATTTTACGTTTATAAGGAAGTATTCACAACAACTATCATCAACGCTGACAAACAGGGTGCAAACAAAAGCAGAGAGCATATCACTTTCATTAGTGGTCGGTTCTCTGCTTTTTGTTACGCAGTAGAACGCCATTTTTGAGGGTAGGAACATAAAAATATCGTCTAAGTGTTTCCCATGCTCTGAAAGCCGCATAAATCAAGGACTTTTTAACCTCTACTGCGTAACAT
>BLLT01000216.1 GCA_011958945.1 Lachnospiraceae bacterium
AAAGATGACCGCCGCACGATGGCCATCATCCGCCATATGCGGCGGTCTGCCATTTCCGCAGGCAGGCCCTTTTTCCTATTCAGGAAACCACTTGGAAAGCGGGGGAATCAGAGTTAATATGCTGACACGGCGGTTTGCGCTTCTCCTATATCGGACGAATGGATAAATAGCATTTGCTGTTTTGGTGTGATGGAAGGAAAAGAATTCACGCTATCAAATCCGCTATTCACGCTATCGACGTTAGACAATATGTCGTTTTTTACGATATAAAAAGTGAGAGCCGGAGGAGGTGGATTTTATAAAAATTGCAATCTGTGATGATGAAAAGAATATAAGGGCCTACTTAGCCTCTCTGGTCAGGAAGCAGGGGAGGGAGTGTGAAATTGCAGAGTATGTGTCTGCGGACGAATACTTGCTGGATCAAACAGAGCATGACCTGCTGTTCTTAGATATAGAGCTTGCTGGAGATGGCTCTGGTATGGACGGGATGGAACTGGCAAGGCGGATAAGGGGCATGGAGCTGGAGCATCAGCCGGTCATTATTTTTGTTACGGGATATGAAAAATATGTCTATGACGCTTTTGATGTGGGGGCATTCCAATACCTCCTGAAACCTATTGATGAACAGAGATTTGCCGAGGTTTTTGGCCGGGCGGCGGCGCAGATCATGTTTGAGGCGGAACAGAAAAAGAAAACTCTGGTCATCCAGTACGGGAGTGAAAGCAGGGCTGTACCGATCCAAGACATTTATTATGTTGAGAGCCGTAACCATAAGGTGGTGCTGTACCTTAAAGATGGGGAGCTGGAATATTACGAGAAGATCGGGAGGCTGGAGGAAGAACTGCAGGGACAGTTTTTCCGGATACACAGGGGGTATCTCGTCAACCTCGCCTATGTCGAGGGGTATGATAAAACAGAGGTAACGCTGACTGGTGGCATCAGTCTGCCCCTTTCAAAAAGATACGAGGACTTTGCGGCGGCATACTTGCAGTTTGTGCAGTAAAGGGGGAGAGGAAATTTGAGCGAAATGGGTTTTATGCTGTTTCAGCATATAGCATCGGGAGCTGAAACGGTTTTATGTGCGTTCTGTATGGCGGCTTTTTTCCGCCCATATATGGCAGGACGGAAGAACAGGCTGCAAAAAACCATTGCGGTATTTCTGGCCTATGGGACGGTGTATGTGGCGGGGGAAGCGTTTTCAATTTCCGGCTGGCTGTGCATGGTGATTGTGATCCTCCTTTTGATGGCAGGCGGCAGATGGCTGTGCATGGAAAGAAAACAGGTTTTTTTGTGCAGTATACTGTTCTTTTGCACCAGGGATATGGGCAGGCTGATAACGGAAAGCCTGTATTATCTTTTCAATGGGAAAATCGTGCAAGGGCTGGACAATGAAAATATGATATACCGTAATGTCGCAGCAGGGTATTCCGTATTCATGATACTTAGGATCATACTGCTTTCTGTCATGCTGCTGTTCTTAAGTAAAAAACTGAAAAAGGGGCCGCCGGAACTGCATACAAAAGAACTATGCTATCTGTGCCTGACGCCTGTTGTGGGCATCATGTTTGGGAATATCATTTTCCGCCTGTTTTTTACCGTTAAGGAAAATGTGTTTTTCTCGCTTTATGACCAGTACCCTGCATTTATCGGGCTGGTGCCGCTAATAGCAGCCCTGTTTTATGCAGGCATGGTGGTGACGGTGGCATCATGGCAGGAGATGGTAGGGCTGCAGGAGGAAAAAAAGAAGTATTTTGTGGAACAGCAGCAGCTTGCGGTCATAAGGGAACGGATAAGAGAAGTGGAGCAGTTCTATGACGGGATACGCCGGATGAAGCATGAGATGAAAAACCATCTCACAAACATAAAGGGGTTGGCGGGGAGCGGCAGTTATGAGGAAATGGAACAGTATATAGCCCGGATGGACGAGAGCATGGACGTGTTTGAGATGTCCGTCAGGACAGGGAACGCTGTTACGGATGTAATCGTGAATGACAAGCAGAAAGCCGCAGAAAAGCTGGGCATACGGTTCAGGTCTGATTTTGTGTATCCGGCATCAGACAGGTATAATGCGTATGACATTGCAATCATTGTAAATAACTTGCTGCAGAATGCGCTGGAAGCCTGTGGGAGGATGGCATCGGGGGAAAAGTATATCTCCCTTTCCGGTAGCAGGAAAAACAGGTTTTTTCTCATATCCGTAAAGAATTCCTTTGGCGGGGAGGTGGTATTTGATAAAAGCACGAATCTTCCGGTTTCCACGAAAGCGCCGGAGGTATCGGGCGGCCCGGCTCCGCTCCACGGCATAGGCTTATCGAATGTCAGGCGTGAGGCGGCGAAATACCTGGGAAATGTAGATATTAAAGTTAAGAAAAACGAGTTCAGCGTAACAGTGCTGTTACAGGAAAGGAGCAACCATGAATAACACGATCAATGTAAATTACATGACAAGGACGTACAGCAATTTTTTGAAAAACAATGAGGCAAAGGGAAACGCATCTAAAAGCCCGTCTTTTTGTGACAGGGTGGTGGAAAAAAGCACAACTGCAACAGAAACGGGAAAGGCTGGAACTGTTTCGGCAAAGGATATGACAATGGATGAGTATAAGCAGTATATCCATGAAAAGATTTCACAGATTCCCATGCACCCGACCCGTATGTCGGAGAACATTTCCATCCATATTTCAGAAGCAGGGTTTGAGGCGATGAAGAATGACCCGGAGTATGAGGCGTGGGTGCTGAATGACCTGCGGACAGGATGGGCGCAGCCGGACAGATGGGCAGGCGTCTGCGGAGGGGCTTATTCCACCATCTATTACGGGGCAACAAAAGAGGAGTGCCATGCGCAGATGTGGAGCGCAGGATACCAGAACGGAAGCGGGAAAAGCCTGTTTGACGGCAGGGCAAAAGACAGCTTTTGGGAGCGCAGGACAGAGCAGAAAAAACGGACAGAGGCGCAGATAAAAAAGGAGCAGGAAAAGAAACGGGTGCAGGAAGAAGCCAATGCGAAGGCGGCGATGGAAAAGAGCGATGCACACAGGCGGCTGATGTCACAGTGGGCAAAAGAGGCTGTATATTCCGATTCCGTTCTGGCAAAATCGGGGGCTGCGGCAACAGCAAATGCCGCTTATGAAGCAAATTTCGTCATGGCGGATAATGGCTTAATCTGATATGGGACTGTCTGGACTTATAGGAAGATATGGATGCCGCATATGAGGCGGCGGGCATTTTGATGTAAGGAAGATCATGCCCGGACTTACCATAAGGGGGCATGGGCGGCTCCGAATGACAGAGGGGCCGTCATTAACAATAAAAATTTTATCAAGGAGGAAAAATTATGGCAATTTCAGGAATTGGAAACAACTACAGCAATGTGTATGGGAGTACATACACGGCACAGAAAAATGAGACAGTGAAGAAAACAGAAACAAAGGAAGCTGCGCCAGCACAGGCGAAGAACACAAAGGCAGACAGCGTATCGGATTATTATTCCTACCTGTAGAAGAATTATGACTGTGTAAAGAATGGCAGCGTGGCGATTTCAGGATCTTACCTGAAAGAGTGTGCAAGGAACCCGGAAAAGGCGAAGGAGCTTGAAGAAAACCTGTCTTTTTTCAAAGAAGGTTATGAAAGCGGTCTTAAGAGCGCCCAGGCCAATGCAAGGGCTATCGGGGTAAGGGTGGTGGACCATACGGAAAGCTGGAGCATCGACAGCACAGGGAATATAACCATGATGGCGTCCACCACGGTAACTTCCGACAGCGGGGTAAAAGGCTGGAAGGAACTGGCAGAGGAACGGGAGGAAAAATTAAAGGAGAAGAAGGAGCAGGAGCGCACCGAGGAAAAGAGAAAGGAGCAGAAGGAGTAGGAGGAAGAACGGCTGGAAAAGATTCAGATTTCAGCGCAGCCAGTGACTGTCATATCGGATGCGTACCATAAGCCTGTTGACATCAAGGCATAAATGACACTCTGAGCGAGAGGGATACACTGTTGGTGATAAGAGAGATGAAACTTATTTGAGGGCTGGTTCGTATTATTAACGGATGATAGATTCTTTCAATTTATGACAAAAAAGCCACCATAAAATATATGGAAACAATGGAGAGAAGCTTTTTGTTATACTGAGAATCGGAGAACAAACAATTTCAGCGAAAGGGGGTGTTTGTCATGAAGTTTGGCAGGGGAAGTTAGGTGGGTATGTCTGCATGGAGGCATAAACTGCTCGGACTTATTACATGGGAGCAGGGGCGGCTCTGAACGACAGAGGGGCTGCCATTAAAATAATTGATGAAAATGGAGGATTTGAAAAAATGAACGTAAATGGAATAGGACAGAATTATTATCAGAACAATGTATCAGCGAATAGATACAACAGGAGCAGGGCAGGACAGTTCTACCCGCAGAAACAGGCGGCAGAGGAATCCGCTCCCGGAAGTGCAAGGCAGAATGCCAATGTGCAGGATATATATGACGCACTTAAATCAACAAATCCAATAATGGGGCAGGAGGAAAACACCGTATCAAATGACAGCGGGCTGACAGTGTGGTATGGCGATAAGACCTTGGAAGAATGGGCGGCAACAGACCCGAAATATACGGACAAAGCAACAGGTTTTTCATGGTATGTCAGGGATGGGAAGAACCCTTATATGACGGGGGAGGATGCTAAAAAATTTAAGGAAATGTGCAAGGAAACGGGAGAGTCGTGGCTGAAAAAGTTTGCGGAAATGACAGGAACGATACAGCACCTTGATGACAATACAACTGCCTATGTGGGAACAAACGGTACAGCGATTAAATCAAAGGACGGAAAGGAACTGTTTATAGATACGTCATCCATGACTTATGACATGATCATGAATATGTTCAGTAATCGGCCCAAAAGCGGGAACTATTTTGACAGCTCATATTGGCAGAAAAGTATCCAGAAAGCTATGTTTTCTGTAGAACAGTGATGCTTTACATATTCAGACTGGCACAGCGTAGCTGGGGGTGGAAACATATCACTCCCAGCCACAGTATTGAATAAATGACAATAGCGGAGGATTTGAAAAAATGAATGTAAATGGAATAGGGACAGCAGGATATCAGGCATGGCAGGGAACAAGAAAGGCACAGCAGAATGCGGTAAAAAGGAGTTTTGCGGAGCAGGTAAACAATGTGGCAGATACTCCAAAAGTCTATAATATTTTTACAGATGAAGATATGTTGTGGACAGGAGGGAACGGTACAGGGCTGTCTTATTATCTTAAGTATGCGGAAGATTCAACAGAGGATGATCCGACAATCATTGCAAAGGGTGTTGATGAGAATGGGAATGAATTTGAAAAGACCATACATATCAACGAGATAAATCCCAAGTCAGCGACTGTTGTGGAGATGCGTGCTTTGGAAGCACATATGGGGGTAAAGAAGCTGGGGGGATTTACTTCCCTTCCGATGGAAGCCGGGGCTATGGGATTAAATGACAGGACAGATTTCATGGATATGTTCAGAAGCAGATTGGCGATATGAAGCTGTTGCTCCAGAAAAAGACGGCGGCATATTATCAGTACAGTATGCAGGCATATTGGGATTTTATGAATAAGAAATAAATTCCATCGGCTGAATATCCCCAATAAGCCACAGTTTGATAGGGCAGGGCAGGCTTCCCCGGCGTTCCGGCAAAACAGCGAGAGGCGATTGAAAAATGGATATTACAGGAATAGCAAAAAGCCATCAGGCGAACCGTATTGCAACGGGAAGGCTATCATCCAAGAAGGACTGGAAGTTGTCCGATGCCCTCCGGGAGAAGATAACGGAATATGCCAGAGAGGATGCGGCACAGAACGTCTATATGGGAAATAAGTTCCTCACCCTGCGGAAAAGCGAGGTCGCAAAAGTTGCGCCGGACAGGGCTTCTCCCCGGTTTCCGGCAGATTGGGGAGAGGCTTCATGAATGGCAAAGTTTTCTTTTAGCTGTTTTTGTAAAGAAAGCCAAAGCATAACAGGAAGGCAAGATATTATGAAAAGATTGATTATATTGGTTTTATGGGTGGTTTGTATGCTGGCTTTGCTTGTTGGGTGTTCCAGTCAGGAAAATGAAATAGGAGATATCGATAATCATACGCCGATTGCTTTGTTGGATGATGCGGTTGTTTATAACTATATTGATGATGACGGTGCATTGGTAATTGGACGATATGTTCTTTCCTCAAAAAGGCAATCAGATATCGTAAGTGTGGAAGAGTTTTATATTTCAAGTGGAAAACCTACAGTGATTGATAATTCTGTTATTCTGCCTGTAACCTTAAATACAAACGAACATAAACTTTTGATGGTAAACGCTGATTCTGACACATCTGAAATGATATTTAGCGAATTTAATTCTTATCCAATGGACGCAGTTTCTGTAATGAACACAGACATTTATATGTTAAGCACCATGAAAGATGATGTGGCTACAGCAACTTATATCAGAAAATATAATGAGAATACCGGGGATATGGATATCTGCATTGAAAAACAGTTTACAGATAATACAGGTGAGCAGATAACGACATTTGCCTGTAGCAACGAAAATATTTATGTGCTGGTAAATAATATGGGAGCAGAAAATGATGTTTATATAGAAATTTATGATGATAAAAAATATGATTTACTTGGTAAGCTGTACTTTGATTCTGAATTGAGAAATTTTGTTTCCAATAATGGGATAGTAGAATTTTATTGTTTTGACAGTTACATATACATAAGGAATTTTTCAGATTATGGTGTGATAGGGGAAATAGAAAATAACCAGATAAAAACCTTTCTTAATTTGCCTAGTTTGCGTATGGCTTATAACGGTAAAAATACGCAGGATAATTATTATGGATTTTTTGTAAGAAATGGCAGAGAGCTTTATCTTTTAGATGTTTATTCTGATACTCTATATGAAACCAATTTAGATCTATCACAAGATGAAAGCATTCGTAATGCTATCTCTGATGGAAATAATATATGTATCAGTATTCTTGATGAGAGGGATACAGAGTCTTTTACAACAAAAAAGACCATTATAGTGGATTTCAATGAATTGAAAGAAAAAGCATATCAAACAAAGTGAAAAAGGCTATCCATTATATATCTCCAATAAAACACAGAGAGCAGGCTTCCCCGGTTAGCTGGCTTGGCATAGACATAGAAAC
>BLLT01000217.1 GCA_011958945.1 Lachnospiraceae bacterium
AAAAAAGTGTCTTCGACACTTCATGAAGAACCTGCGGTTCTTCGTCAATTTATGGAGTTGCCAGCCGATGCAAACACCAATTCTCCGCCAACATAATTCCTATTTTATCATAGGTTGTCCGTTTCCGCCAGGAAATTGGTGAACTTCTTTTTTACTCTATGATTAGGGCTTTTGACTGCCTACAGCCTATGTATGCAGGCGGGTTTAGCTTCATACTATGGCTCGAATCGATAGTTTTTCTCATAAAAGTCCAAAAATCTCGCCTTAGGAAGCAGTTCCAAGTCCGGAATCACCTGTTCTTCCCCCTTCCACTCACCCGAAAGGTTCATCGTACAGATTTCCGGGCAGCTTTTTAAAAAGGAAAAATCCGTCACTAATGGAGTACACAGGTAAAGATAACGCAGTTCCTGGCAATTTGCCAAAACTGATACATCGCTTATTTTCAAAAACCCTGCCGGTGCCCCTTCCTGATACGAATATGGGCCCACTAACTGCAGCATCCGCAACTCCTTTAAAGAAGATAAAAACTCTATATCCTCCACAGTTGCGCCTGCCCCCAGGCTAAGTGCCTTCAAATGTATCATATTAGCTATGAAAGAATAATCCGTCAGTTCACATCCCCACATCCTGAGTTCTTTTGCTTCCGTAAAATGCCCTAAGTCCTCATACGAAAAGGCAATGCCCTTCCCGGGATAGATTGTTTCTTCATGCCCATTCCCGGTTAAAATCAATACCGGGCCGCCTGCTGCCAATGGGTCATTGTCCGCTTGGCGGTTTCCCGGCTTATACAACGTACAGTCAATATCCGAAATAACTGCCATGTCGCTTGCCATCACCGGACGATCCAGAAACGCCGCCTTTTCTTCCTCGTCGAGATGCCAGAGTTCTGTCAGCATATTGCGGACAGCCTGTTCAAACATTGGCTCTTTCCATATAATTTCATGGTCATTGGGGAAATTTTCATCCGGCCTTTCCGCATAGACAGCATAATTTTCCATCGCCGACGTAAAAACATTATGCAGTTCCGGATAATTCCAATCATATGCGCCTACATTATCCGCCATCTTCGTATAGCCCATGCCAATCCTTCCTCCAAAGTCTTCAAAACTGGCAGCAATGTAGCGTGCCACATCAATCAAACGGGTATCCTGCCCTTCCCCCGGTTCCCTTTCCCGTTTGCCGATAACCTCCGCCATGTTCCGTTTCCCCAGCCGGTAAAATACTACATATTCCATCACCGACTCCCCGGTATCGAAATCAAAAGAATAGCCGCATAAATCGCATCCATTCTCCACCATATACTTTTCAAACTTAAGATTGGATACCCTGCCGTCACACGTCTCACTGCACCCTATCACTTCCTCCCTAAATGCCTCCCAATCCTGCTCCGATGCGGTAAGGGCATTCTCGCCCATCTGGTTCGTAACAGGCAAAGAATAGATAGTGATAGCAGAGCCGAAAATATCACCTTCATTCAACTGATTTGTCAGGAAAAGGTCATGCTCCACCATGTCCGGCAATGCAATATGAAACCCGCCTTCGGATACAAGCCCGCCCCTATCATATTTGTCTTTAGGAATGTATAGGTTCTGTGGAAATAATAACACATCCCCTGGAACCAAAAGATAGTCATTCCTAATGCTGTCCTGGTTTGCCTGTATAATTTCTTCATACCTTGCACCGCTCCCAAGAAACTGCCTGGAAATCCCCCATAATGTGTCGCCTGGGTTTACCCGATAGCTTTCATTCAGGCTTAATTTGATATAATTTGATTTATCGGCTTCTTCTGAAAGCGTTTCAAGAGGAGTATAGTCATATTGTATGGCCAGGCAGCTTATTTTTGGGGCGAGGAGGCGGCTGAGGGTTAGGATTAATATTGCCAATAGTCTATAGTGTTTCATGCTTTGCCCCCTTTCTGGGATACTGGTTCCTTGCAGTATCATCTTTTTTAGAACAAATTTAATAATCTTAATATTTTTTCATCTGTGTTATATGCAAACGCTGCTAACACTCTAACTATTTCTTTTTCTTTTGTAATACACTCTATCATCGTATTGAATTTCGCAACTTGATATTCATTTATTTCCAAATTATATATATACCCAAACTCAATCTTCTTTGAAAGAAAACATACAAATTCTTGTAATTGCATTTTGTCTATTCCTATTGCATCTATCAAAGCCCGGTTTTTGCCTTTTATATATTCAAATTTTTCAGGTTCTACAATAATTTTATACTTCTCATAATTTTCCGGCCTGTCACTTATGGCATTTAATGAAAATAATAAGTCTGCTTTATCTACCATACGGCTCTCAATTTTATATTCCAAATAAGATATATAATAGTAAGATTGCATACTGAAATATGTAAATCCAAATTTTTCATAATCATACCCAATTAAATTGATATTTTCATTATTACTCCTATCATCCTCGTGTGGTAATAATATTTTATTTCCAATCTGAAGACAACATTGTGTTAAATAATATGCTATCAAATCTTTTAATGGATTGGCATATGTCATATCCCCATATCCAACGAACGCATCAAAAGATTTCATAGATTCTATCAGCGTTTCAATTTCTTTATCTATAGCATTATTGATATACACTAAAAAATACTGGGAGCAGTATGGTGTTGATAATGTTCGAATTAATGAAATATTTTTATATAAACAAGAAAATGCATATGCATTCATTGCTTCTGCTACACAAAAATCGCCATGAAAAATTGCATGATTTCTTTTTTTGCTGATATTCGGCAATATCCGTTTCATAATCGCATTTCCGTACCAACTGTTTTCAGTTCTTCCACTGTCAAAACATAGTACTATTTCCCGCCGATTGGATTTATGCGGAAGCGTCAGAACATTTCTTAATTCTTTATAGAGAATCCCCTTTTCTGAAAGAACACTCTCTGTGACATTAAAGTCTTCATTGATTAACCCTAATATCTCTTTTGTACTTAATTCCAATGCTTGTTTAAAAAGTTGTAATTTAATATTATCTCTCGCATTTAATGTATATATCATTGACGCATCCTTATCTAATAACCTTTTATTGTAACTGTATACCGTCTTTCCGTCTCATCCAAGCCTGTTCCGCCATTGCCTAACTGTTTTTAAGGAAGGCACTGATTCCGCTTTGCAGAATAGGATTCTTTTCCTGTATCAGTTCTTTTTCTCGACGCTTCCTATCAGCCATGTCATCAACAGCTTCAAGCAGTTCAAATTTTATATACAATATTTCCCCTTTGCCATTATGTCTTACTGACACCTGATATATTTCGGCACTAATTGCATCTATGATTTGCTCATTAAAAAATTCTATTTTAATCCTCATCATGCACTTCCGTCTTTAAACTTCATTTTATCATAATGCAATCAATCAGGGAAGATCCCTCTTCCCCTACTCGTACACCGCGTCAAGAATAACGCTTTCTGCCCAATTAGTTAAATGGACATGGGGTAAAGTGGATATAAGCAAAGAATCTCAAGGGATCACAAAAAAGAAAATTCCATACAATATTTTACAATTCAAGCAAATGATAGGGCAGCTATCTATTTGGGCAATCCTGCTCTTACAGAAGATAATTGCTGTTTCCAAATGAAGATGAATACTTATCTGATACCATACAAAACAGCCGCCTGCCCTCCATTACGGAAGAATTTATAGGACGAAAAAACGAACTGAAAGAATGCGGGAAACTGTTGCAGGAACGCACCACACTTTTTATCAGCGGTGTGGCAGGGATCGGGAAAAGTGAATTTGCGAAATATTATGCTGACAAAAACCGTAAGAAATATACAAATATCATTTACCTCTATTATGCAGGAGATTTAAAAAAAAAAGCATTGCAGGCATGGAAGCGGAAGAACTGCTATATGAATTGCAGACCTGCGGACTGAGCATTTCTTTCGGCGAAGCTGTTGACCTATCTAAGGATGGAGATTACACCGACGGACTGATGGCAGAGCATTTAAGGAAACTGTTACAACTTGGGAAACTGTCTGATCCCTGTCTTGATGTCCTGCGTAATTTTTCCCTGCTCTCTGCCTCCGGCGTATTAAAAAATGCTTTTAAAAACTGGTTGAAACTGCCATCATTAAATGATGTGAATTATCTCGCCAAATACGGTTTTATCCATGATGACAAAGAAAACCGGAAAATCAGTCTGCACCCACTGGTAAGGGAAATTGTTGCAATGGAAACTTTGCCGTCAGTATCAAACTGTCATACACTGCTTGACAGCCTGCATTGTATTTGCCTTGTGCATGGACTGGAAGCGAAAAGACCACAGTATGTGATTGATTCTCTTATCAGTATTACAGAAAATATTTTAGCAGACATACAAGAGGATTATCTGCTGTTCCTGCAAGATATGTTCCCATATCTTGAAAAATATCTTGTAACGTACTATCTGCCTAAACTTGCAGAACGGATAGAGTATGTAATGAAACAGGATACGCATTCCTACTGCGACAGAGCATTGCTTCTTGACTATAAGGCAGAACTGTTTCTTATCAAAAATGATTATAAAAACGCCTTGAAGAAACGGTTAAAAGCTGTCAGTATCTTAGAACCGTACCATACAGAAGATGCTGACCAGCGGACAGCAAATCTGCTTTCAAACCTGTACAACAATCTTTCCAATACATACCTGCTGATGAAAAAGACAAAAGAGGCTGCTGAAATGCTCCATACTGCTTTAACCATCCGTCAAGAATATGTACATCTTGGACTGGCAGAATCACATGATATGCTGCAACAGTTGTTGAACCTTACCAATATGTTGATCCTCTCCAAAAATACAGATATTGCAAAACAGGTTCTTGCCTCCTATGAGAATCTTGTTTTGGAACATGAGGGAACACAAACTTTAGATAATGGAGTCTGCCAGATGATGTATGGTGCGATTGCGCTTTCCGAGGGCAATGCTAAAGAAGCCGAACTTCATCTTTTATCTGCGGAAAATATTATTTCGGAAGTCATGGGAACCAATAACGATTATGCCAAAACGGTTTATTTGTACCTGAATAACCTGTATTCCCGATGGCAAAAACAGGAGCAGGCTTTGGCGTATAAAAATAAATATCTCGAATGTTCCCATCAACGCTAATAATAATTTTGGACACTATGAAAGTTAGCGAAAGTTAAAACTTTATCCAAATCATAAAAAACAATGTCAAAAACCGCATAAAATAAAGGTTTTTGACATTGTATATACTATTGTGAAACATAAATTTGTTAATTAGTGAAAGTTAGCGAAAGTTAAATTATGCCCAATATGGTATATATTTTTTATATCTCGGTGCTGTTTCCGGATCAACTGCCTTAATCAGCCCTGCATCTATTGTATTTTGAATTAAACGTGATGCTTTTGTCATTTCTTGATCCGATAATCCGAATAATTTCCTAATATCTCCATTAGAGACAGCCCCATAATTGACATAAGCCAAACAAGCCTGCATATAACAAGTACGAACACGATCTTCCTTTGTTGTCATTTCAAATGGAACCTTTGCAAACAATACCGCTTTTGTAAATTGATTATTCTGATTCTCAATTCTTGGCGCAAGCAATTCATTTTTTGCAGTAGCCTCTATAATCTTGTCATATCCGCTGCCTCGTTCCTCACAAATACCACATTTATGCATAAATCCGGCAATGTTCTCATTTCGTGATACTGGAACCGTATCTACAATACGATCTATTGCTACCAGTGGAGCACCTGCATTAGAAAACTCTATTCGATTTTTGAACACTTCCACCATAGGATTCGTTCCACGTTGTTGCAAATCCTGATGAATCATAGCATTTGCCAACAATTCACGAATTGCTATTTCCGGAAAACTAATAACGGACTTCCTTGTTGCTTCCACTATCACCTCTTCCTGTGGAATAATTGTCATAATATATTGAACAATATCATCATGCGCAAAAGCATAACCGCCCGAAAATTCTTTTTCCCTAATTGCATCCAATCGGGAATTTTCTTTATACCAAATAACACGCACAGATCGACGATGAAGATTATCAAACTTTTTCAAATCTTTCGCAATCATCAATGCTCCCATATTGGTAATGTTCCAATTCCCTGCATCATTTTTAATGATAAACTTTTCATTCTGTAAATCATCCAAAACTTTATCCCTATTACGGGGAATCGGCATTTCCATCTTATCGTAGTACTTGGGATAATCCAATAAAACAACCAATTCATCTTCTTCAACATTACTTTTTGCCAAGCGAAGCTCATATGGTGTTGTATCAAACGCCTGCCACAATTCCCTTTCTTTATCTGGATACTCCTTTAAATTTTTCTTATTTGTACCAACCCGAATATATTCCACTCCTGCAAACTGAACTGGCTGTTTCTCAGCACAGGGAATTTCAATCATTACAACATTTTTCCCTCCCATAGGGAGTTCCATAGGAATTTCATAAAATTTAAAATTGATTCGTGGTAAAACCATACGTGAAAGCCATGCTTCCAGTTCTTCATTTCCTTTTTTCATTTTCCGATATTGAAATTCTGTACCAATTATTTCATGTGTATCATTATGAATTCCCCAAACAAGATATCCCTTTGTCCTACCGCACAATGTGGCAGAATTACTCAATGCTGAGATATATTCTCCTATCAACTGAGGATCTTTATTATTGCATTTAATCTCTACCCATTCTGTTTCAGTTGGTAGTTTTGCAAGTTCCCGTACAAGGCTTTGCAAATATTCTATAGATGTAATTGACATAAAATCACCTCTTTTTGTTTCTATGTATCCAGCATGTCCCATTCATAACCTAATACCCACCTGAGTGCAGATAATTTCCCATTAAGCATTCCCCATTCAAAATCACTATATGGTCCCAAGTTTTCTTCTCCATATTTTTCTATAACTTTTCTCGCTGATTCCATAGCGCCTTTCCAGATTTCCGGATTTACATCTTCTATTCCTTGTTCAATACGATATTCCAAACTCAGATGCCTATCAAACCATATCTTATCCAAAAACATATTCTCTGCTTCTAAAACTTCTTTCAACGTGCGTACTTCTTCAGTGTCATCAAATACAGATATCTGTTCTGTTTGGTTCAGTATGCTTGCACACAAATCATCCAGTTTTTGCTCAATTCTCGTTATTCCTTGTTCATTTACATATG
>BLLT01000218.1 GCA_011958945.1 Lachnospiraceae bacterium
GTTTGTGCTGCGCAAGTTTGTGTTGCGCAAGTTTGCGTTTTGCACTAAAGTCTCCGGGTTTTGGAAAGGAGCATGGTTATAAGAATGGAAAAAGCAGATAAAAAAATAGCACGAATCAAAGAATTGACAGAACTTTTAAACCGTGCTTCCAAGGCATATTATGCGGAAGATAAAGAGATTATCAGCAATTACGAATATGATAAACTGTATGACGAATTAGCGGCATTGGAAGAAGAGACGGGAATTGTCCTGTCCGCAAGCCCTACCAGGCATGTGGGGTATGAAGCGGTGGATGAACTTCCCAAAGAGAGGCACGAGCGTCCTATGCTTTCCCTTGGCAAAACAAAGGAGCGGGAAGAACTAAGGGAATGGCTGGGGGAGCAGAAAGGTTTGCTGTCATGGAAGCTGGATGGGCTGACCATAGTGCTCACTTATTCCGGGGGGAAAATGGTGAAAGCGGTAACGAGGGGGAATGGGGAAGTTGGGGAAGTGATTACCAACAATGCGAAAGTATTCCAGAATATCCCAGTGACGGTTTCTTTTTCCGGGGATTTGGTGCTCCGTGGGGAAGCAATCATCACTTATTCCGATTTTGAAAAAATCAACGAGCGGATTGAAGATGCGGATGCCAGATATAAGAACCCAAGAAACTTATGCAGCGGTTCGGTGCGGCAGCTGAATAACGAAATAACGGCGGAAAGAAATGTGAAATTTTTTGCTTTTTCCTTAGTGAAAGCGGAGGGCGTGGATTTTCATAATTCCAGAAGGGAGCAGTGTCTCTTTTTGCAGAAACTGGGATTTGAAACGGTGGAATACCGGATGGTGGACAGCAGCAATGTGGTGGAAACCGTGGAAGAGTTTGAACAAAAAATAGAAGGCAATGATGCGCCTTCCGATGGGCTGGTACTGATATATGATGATATTGCCTATGGGCAGTCACTGGGAACAACGGCTAAATTTCCAAGAGATTCCATTGCTTTTAAATGGGCCGATGAAGTGCGGGAGACGAAACTTCAGGAAATTGAATGGAGTCCAAGCCGGACAGGGTTGATTAATCCGGTGGCAATTTTTGAGCCGGTGGAACTGGAGGGCACTACGGTGAGCCGCGCCTCTGTGCATAATATCAGTATCTTAAAAGGGCTGAAACTGGGAATCGGAGACCGGATTACAGTATATAAAGCGAATATGATTATTCCCCAGATTGCGGAGAACCTGACAGGCAGCGGTACAGTGGAAATCCCGGATACATGCCCGGTATGCGGCGGCAAGACCCAGATTCGACAGGTGAATGACGTGCAGTCTCTTTATTGTACCAACGAGAACTGCGAGGCAAAGAAAATTAAATCTTTTACACTGTTTGTCAGTAGGGATGCCATGAACATGGATGGGCTGTCGGAAGCTACGCTGGAAAAATTTATTGCCAAAGGCTATATCCATGAATTTGCGGATATTTTTCATTTGGAACGTTTTAAGGAAGAGATTATCAACATGGAGGGCTTCGGTGAAAAGTCTTACCGGAATCTGGTAAATAGCATAGATGCGGCCAGGAAAACCACGCTTCCGCGGCTGATTTTCAGTCTGGGCATCGCCAATATCGGGCTGGCCAATGCAAAGATGATATGCAGGCATTACCATAATAATATGGAAGAAATGTTAGAGGCCGATGTGGAAGACTTAAGTGCTATCGACGGAGTGGGGGAAGTGATTGCCACCGGTTTTTATGAATATTTCAGGAAAGAAGAAAATAAAAAGCGGTGGGAGAATTTGTTAAAAGAAGTGGAACTGGAAAAAGAGGAAGTGGAAGAAGGAAGCCAGACCTTATCCGGAATGTCCTTTGTGGTAACGGGCAGCTTAAACCACTATGCCAGCCGGAACGAACTGAAAGAAGTGATTGAGAAAAAAGGCGGCAAGGTGACAGGAAGCGTAACCTCAAAAACAGTCTGCCTTATCAATAATGATAATACTTCTTCTTCGTCCAAAAATAAGAAAGCGAAGGAATTGCAGATACCGATTCTAACAGAGGATGAATTCGTGGAGAAGTATTTACAGTAGTTATTAACAGCAAACAGGAGGATGGAACAATGCCGATTAGGACACAGAACAGTTTACCGGCTAAAAGTATATTGGAAAATGAAAATATATTCGTTATGGATGAAAACAGGGCGATTCATCAGGATATCCGCCCGCTGCAGATATGCATTTTAAACCTGATGCCGGTAAAGCAGGACACGGAACTGCAGATTCTGCGCGCTTTATCCAATACGCCGCTCCAGGTGGATGTGACTTTCATGAAAATGAACAGCCACCGTTCTTTGAATACCTCCATGAACCATCTGAATAAATTTTATGATACCTTCGATGAACTGAAAGGCAAAAGGTTTGACGGCCTGATGATTACCGGGGCGCCGGTAGAGCAGATTCCTTTCCAGGAGGTGGATTATTGGGATGAACTATGCGAAATCATGAGGTGGTCCTATAAGAACGTGACCTCCACCCTGCATATTTGCTGGGGGGCACAGGCAGGCCTGTATTATCATTTTGGCTTGGATAAAGTGCTTTTGCCGGAAAAACTGTTCGGCGTCTATGAGCATAAGGTGATGAACCGGAAAATCCCATTGGTGAGGGGGTTTGATGACGATTTCCTGATTCCTCACAGCAGGCATACGGCTGTACCTGCTGCGGCCATTCATGGATGCAAAGAACTGCTTGTGCTGGCGGAATCGGAGGAGGCCGGCGTGCTGCTGTGCATGGCGGAGGATGGAAAACAGATTTTCGTGATGGGCCATCCGGAATATGACCGCATGACATTACATAACGAATATCTGAGGGATAAGGAAAAAGGGCTTCCTATCCAGATACCGAAAAATTATTATCCCGACGATGACCCTACAAATCGTCCAAAGCTGCAATGGCGTTCCCACAGCAATAATTTGTATACCAATTGGCTGAATTATTACGTATACCAGGTGACGGATTATGTGTTGGAGTAAGATGGGCGGAAATGGCGTATTTATGGCATTTTTGCAGTGTTTTTTCGGCTTGAAACATTATGACAATTTTATGTAATTTGTTACATTTTCACGTATTTTAACGGGTAAATGGTGTAGTAATGGTGTAGTACATTAAATCGACTGGAGGAAAAGATAGCCGCCGGTGAAAAGCTTCTGCCTATGGTAATCCATGACCCCGTTCCTATCAGTATTGAGACGCTTTGACAATTCAGCCAGAGTACCAAGCTTCCGGATAGTTTTTGAAGTACTTTTTTGATTATTGATGTGTCAAACACCCGTTAGGCTTGAAAAATTTCAGGATTTTGCATATAATATAAATATCAATATGAAAGAGGGTGTTTGCATGAGTGAAAGAGAACAGGCAAAACAGATTATAGATCAGCTTCCTGAGTACAAAATGGGGAATCTGTTGTTATTTCTTAAAGGAATGCAATTTGATGATGATATAGAAGACGATTTATATTGTCAAAAATTATATGAAGACTACTTAAATGATCCCGATCCTGAAAAGGATGAAGGCATAACAATCGAAGAATTGGCAGCAAGGGAAGGCATAGAGTTATGAAATATACAGTAACCATTTTGAAATTAGCCGAGAAATTTATTGTAAAGTTGCCTAAACCTGAAAAAGAAAGAGTATTAAAGGCAATTTATCAGTTACCAGAAGGGAATGATATAAAGGAATTAAGGGGGAAAAAGAATAAAGGATTATATAGGCTTCGTGTGGGGGATTATACAATCATTTATTCTGTAGATAATGGGAAATTGATTGTCTATGTCGTGGATGCTGGGAACCGGGGAGACATATATAAAAGATATAAATAGGGGGCGATAAAGATTACAGTTAGAGATCAAATAAAAGCTGCTTGTGATGTGGCTGGACTTAGTGCTACTGAGTTGGGAGCAAAAATGGGAATGTCACAACAAACATTTTCAAGTCGTTTGAAAGTTGGAAAATTTTCAAAATCAGAATATGAACAAATGGCAGAGATATTAGGAGCAAAATTTATTTTTCGTTTTGAGTTTCCTGACGGCACAAGAATTTAAAGCATTATTCATTAATTTGAATAGTGCTTTTTGTTTTGGAATATAAACAAAGAAAAATAAGTTAAAAACAAAGAAAAGTGGTTGGAACAAAGAAATTTTTGTGATAAGTTTCAAAGTCGGATTGCCACACAGCGACTATAAATAAAATGATAAGTACGGGGAAGCAATTTATCAAGATATATAGAGGGAAGAGAAAACGGAAGATGGTTACAACTTCCTATGGATTCAGACGAGTTACAATCCATCTACAATGACATTGTAGGAAAGAATCAGGAGCACATAATTCTTGATTATGATGCACCTTTTGACATTTCAGAGTACAAAAACATTTTCATGCTCAATGAAACACTGGAAAATATTTCAGATTGTGGGCTTGAAGATGATATGTTGACGGCTCTTTTTAAAGTCAATTCGGATCGTGATGAAGTTATGGAAGCAATAGAAAATGGAAGCAATAGAAAATGGAAGCAATAGAAAATGGAAGCAATAGAAAATGGCACTTTTGATATTATCAATGTTGATGAAGTATCATCTGGGTGGAATGCATCACTTGACCGTGAAGAGATTTTCGGAATGGTTTTAAATGAGGAAGGTTACAACAATTTATTTTCTCAGTCCATACCAGAAGAAATGATTGATTATATAGACTTTGCACAAATTTACACTTGTTTATCTGTAAATGATGGATGGCAGCCGGTAGAAGTTGGAGATATAACATATTTAGTGAGATTATAAGAAAGAGAGGATAAAAGACTATGAAGAAAATATTATATTTTGAAGGTGCTTCGTCGTGGAAGAGTTCATACCGGCAGCCTTCTTTCTTTTGGAAAGGGCGGTTGTTAAACTCTTCCAGCTTTACCCTGATCGCGGCATTCAATTCCGCGATTGTGAAGAACTGCCCCTTACGCAGGGCGGCAGTGATCCATGTGGAGATGTTTCCCGCAGTGCCCTCGGCATTGGGCTTATCCTTCGGCGTCCTGACGCGGGCGGGAATGATCGCCGTGCCATAGCGCCCAGCCATCTCGTGGTAAACGGTGTTGATCCTCTGGTCTTTCCAGCCGCCGTTATGGATGACCGCTGTCTTGCAGTTATCCGGCACAAGGATCTTTGCAACACCGCCGAAATACTCATACATGTGGACATGGGCATCAATCCATGACTGCTGTTTCTCATCGGGGAACGCTTCCACATACGCATACTGGCTGTATGTCGTCACGCCGACAAGGATATATGCAGGTACGATCTCCCTGGTATAAGGATCGATCAGTTCGGCGGTATCGCCAGCCCAGTCAACTTCCACCTGCTCCGCAGGTTTGCGATTGATATGCATGGTGGCACGGCGTTTGTTTTCGTCCTGCTGGATGTAATAGCAGAACTGTGAATACATGAGTGGCTCGTCACCGGCTTGGCGGCAGTCCTCAATGTATTCCGTCCACAGGAGTTTCCTGGAACCGCCGTTCTTTAGGAGTTCCTTGCGGATGTAGGCGAAATCAGGCATCCGCTTTGAAGAGACCGCTGGTGCGGATGGAGATAACAGCTTTTCTAAATTTCCATCGGTCGTGCTGTCTGAAAGCGGCCATGAAATCCCACATTCCTCGGCGCATTTAAGTACCTTGGAGACTGTGTTGCGCGAACATGGAACTGATAGTGCGATGTTCCGTTCGCTGAATCCTAAGCCCTTCAATCTTAGGATTTCTCGATACTTGGTCATAATCTTGACCCTCCTTAAAATGAATTTACGCATTTCTGCGCATACATTCATTCTAATCAGATCAAGAGTGTGGCTCAATGATGCCGGAATGACGGCTCACTCAAAAACGGAACGGTGGCTCACTTCGACCGGACAGGTGGCTCAAAACCACCCGGATTATTCAATTCTTCCATCCTCAGCTAGAACAGAAGTTTTGCAACATTCTTTACAAACAGGTATGCGCTCATCAAGAGAGTACATAGGGGAGCTGCTATAATAGAAGTCTGTTAAATTCTTCTCATCATGACAGCATGTGCATACCTTTTTTCCTTTTTGCTGATTGGCTGGCAACGGTTTATTGCCAGATAATTGTGATTTTTTTCTTGGCATGTTGCCACCATCCTTTCATTTTTTAACTAAAAAAGACAGCCATGAGGATGACTGTCGAAATTTAATATTAAGGAAATCCAATCTTAAATTTATCGTATATAAAACGATTGCACTTCCGATTGACTATATTAATAAGATATACTAATTATTAATAAAATTAGGGAAATATAATTTAATTGAAAAAAAAGTCTTAGTATAGTAATATACAACTATATTAAGGCTCTTTTCTTGCAGAAAGGAGTTAGGCTTATGGGTAAAGATTTAAAAGGAAAGGAATTGGGGGTTGGATTAAGTCAAAGGAAAGATGGACTATATCAAGCGTGTCACAAAGGAAAAATCATCAATGGACATTGAAAAAATTGTCCCACAAAACAAAAATAAGGTTGTGGATATAGGGCGTAGGATGGCGTAAATGGTGTAGTAATGGTGTAAACAAGGACTGAAACGGAGAAATTATGAAACTGAAAAATATATTGATTGTTGTAAAGGATATTCAAAAATCAAAAGAATTTTACCACGGTTTATTTGGCCTGGATCTGGTATTGGATAATGAAGGAAATATGATTTTGACAGAAGGCCTGGTGCTTCAGGACGAAAAAATCTGGAAGAATTTCCTTGGAAAAGATATCATTCCGGAAAATAATTCCTGTGAACTGTATTTCGAAGAACGGGATATTGAGGCATTTGTCCAAAAACTGGAAAAGCTGTATCCTGAAACGAAATATGCTAACAGGCTGATGACACATAGCTGGGGGCAGAAGGTCATACGCTTTTATGATTTGGACGGCAATTTGATTGAGGTAGGAACACCGATGGGGATAGGAGGGTAAAGGGGAAGGGAATGTTTGTTTTGTTCGCACAATGAGCCTGGCGATGTGAATTAATTCAATTTTTAGCTGGCTCATATGTGCGACTTATTCCAGGCTATATCCAACTACATGATATTTTCCCTTCATATGTTAACGCTTTATTCCCGCGGGCAACGAGCCAAGTGGCTG
>BLLT01000219.1 GCA_011958945.1 Lachnospiraceae bacterium
CAAGAACTTTCAATACACTATACTAGCGAACTTTTGTTATCATTCTGTTATCACGACTTATCAATCCCACCAAACATCGAAAAAAGGACTTTCCGAGAAACCTCGGAAAGTCCCATAAATTCAATGAATTTTCGATTACTCAATAATCGTAGCCACACGGCCAGAACCAACAGTTCTGCCACCCTCACGGTTCGTAGGGAACATAATTATAATGCTTTTTCATACATTTTATTGGATTTTGTGCTCATATTCTCCTATTTCAGCCATATTATTTGAGGTTTTCAAATTTTTTAGAACCAAAATAGAACCATGCCACAATAACAACATTGTCAATCACACCTTAATTTACCATGATGTATATATTTCATTTCGACGATTAAATGCTTCTTCTCCCCCTTCCATAATATCTACTATTGCTTTATGACTACTAGAAGAATCTATCGTTCCCTGATTCATCTCGATTTTCCCCGTGTCGCCATCATAAATAGTTGTAATAATTTTTTCAGCATCTCCCAGCACAGGAATATTAGCATTATGTGTCGCAAAAATAAATTGCATATCTGCCTTTTTTTGTTTAATTGTTTGTATTAATTCTTTATAAATCACTTGATTGTCTAAATCATCTTCGGGCTGGTCAATTATAATAACATCACTATCTTGTTGCGTCAAAATAAATAATATTAATGCCGAAGCCCTTTGACCAATGGAGTGCCTACTCAATAACTTACCATGATATGAAATTTTAATTGAATCAGGACAAAATAGTTTTACATACTCTGCAAAATTATGTTCTATTTTATCGGAGACCTTACCCCATACATTATCAGTCAACAATCCTTTTATTTTCTTCCCACCTCCCAAAAAATAATCTTCTAATATTGAAACAAAGTCTGAAAACTGTTCTGATATTTCTTTGTATTTAATTTCTGATATTCCCGTACCTTTAAATGCTTTTTGTAAATCATTTCTAAAAATGTCTTTGTTTCCTTTAAATTCTATACTAATGTTTAATTCGCTTTGACTTTCATTAATATGTCTTATCTCTGCTGCATATGATTGATATGATTTATTTAACATTTCATTACGACTATCAATCAATTTTTTCACTTTAGCTTCTATTTTAGCCTTATCTTTGAGAACCTCCTTAAGTGATTCTATTTCACGTTCATTTGATGTATACATTTTCTGATATGATACAAAGCTATCCAGATCTATCGTGTCATCATTAATTTCACGTTTAATCTGGGCAAATTCTTCTTTAAGTGACTCTATTCTATCAAGCAACCTTTGCTTAACCTCATTAAGAGCGCCTAAATTTGCATTTAATTGCCTCACCAAATCTTTCAAACTTCCCAAAAATTCAATAGATTTATCCGTTAGTATCTTTGCTTCTTGAAAAATATCTTGATTAAATTCCGATTGGTAATCACTTAAAGAAATGCCTTGGACATCTCCATCACTATACGCATTCTCTAAAGACTCTATTATATTTTTGGTTTTTTGATATATTGTATCTATCTTGACCAAATCATCATTGCATGATGTTTGTTTTTTTAGTTTAGAATCAATTCCCTTCTCTTTATAAATCTTTAACTTGTGTTCTATCTCAGCATTCTTATCCGTTATTTCCGCTATCCGTTCCGGAATACTTGAAACAGATAACAACTTTTTTATATTTTCGTTCAATTCATTAGTTATTATAGTTAAATTTTCTGAAAAATCACTTACTTCTTTCCCCACAAGCCTATTAAGCAGTTCCAATTCATAACCGGCACGTGTCAAAGCCAAATCTTTTTGCCCAAAATATAATGGATTATTTAGTATAGCACCTACTCCTATGGGTAACGTCATGTTGTTCTCATCTACAATAGATACTGCCTCATTAAGTATTCTTTTTATTTGATATTGTTTTCCATGTCTATCAACAACAGATAATAAAACCTGTCCGCCCGACCCTAGTACCGATTTAACAAGTGAATTTTTATACTCAGTATCTGTTGCTGGTTCCAAATCCAATGCATATCTCATTACTTCTAAAACAGAAGATTTTCCACTACCTCTAATTCCAATAAATGTGTTTAACGCAACCGAGGGAAAGAATTCTTGTCCATCTAATTTTCCACCTAGACATTTCATGCTATTAATGTATCCATGACTTATTATTCCTTGCTCTGTAAAAATGCGGTTTCTAAAATCTTTCAATGCATATTTGATTGAATTGAAAGAATATTCCCCTATTTTTATATAAGTTCGTTGTGTGCCTTTTCCTATTTCTTCTATAGTTTTCGGATCAGACCCCTCTACATTTGCAACCTCATATCCCATCCAATCTTTTGCATTTTTTTGCAAATCTCTCGTTCTTACTTTTTGAAAACCAATAACCCTTTCCCTGAATTCTTTCTTTTGCGCTAATGATTCAATCAATCCACCTTTACATTCTTTTAAAAATCCACTTTTTTGTTCAACATGTGCAAAGATAATGAAATAGTCTTTTGCCATAGAATTTAGTTTTTGAATACATGTTAATAAATCCTCATTTGTACTTGTATTCTCATTTTCAGCATTACTTATTCCCAAGAAAAAAGCATCAATAATTTTAGATATGTGATTTTCACTATTTTTGAGCCATTCGTCTGGATTAAACACTATAAGAGAATGTACCGCATTTGCCCCTTGTTTAATTGACAACTCTACTCCCGGCAGCAAAAAAATATCTTTCCTTTTTGCTGCTTTCTTCAATGCTTTATATTCCTCCAGATCAAATTTATTATGATTTGTAATAACGCCCACACGAATTTCATGCTTAATTAATTCGTTAACATAATCATTCACATAATCTGCTCCATCGTATTTGAATTCTTTATCCTGATTCGTGTGCAAGTGAAAATCTGCCCGAATAATGTCCATTCCATGTTCAAACAATGTCTTATCTCCTTTATATATGAACTTTATCACAGTACATATGTTAGCTATTAATCAACTCATTTTTCACTTAGACCTTTCGCATAGGCATAAATCCGTTTCAAATAATTCTCATTCGCAGTCCTGTTCTTATCATTTCCTACCAAACTCGAAAACCCCAAATAAGAATTAAACCCTAACATATATACAGCAATAGCCATTGCCATATCTTCTGTCTCTCTACCTGACATATCCGCAATATTTTTCAATTCCTGCAAAACAGTATCATGCGGAATTTGAACCGTTCCATCCTGCTTTACCACCTTTTCAATTACATTTGGAAGAACCATACACATATTATAAAAAGCATTATCTTCCCCAGTTGTGATTGCATAAAACTGATCCAAACTTACTCGTCTTATTCTTTTATGGGATACACGCTTTCCATCTACCGTAGTTTCCCACTTTATATTTTGTGACTTCTGGGCAATTGCTTCTACCAAAAAACAAGCGCAATCGTCATCACTTAATAACTGATTTTGCATCTTAATATATGTTTTGCCTGCCGAAGCTGAGTTCATTGTATTATGCTTATTTTTCATTTCAACATACACTGTATGAACCACATCTCCATCAGGCAACACGATTCCATCCTCGTTTTGATAAATTACATCCCAGCCACCTTCTTTCCCATTCTCCGGCACTCTGCATTTATCTATATACTGAAATATCCTTTGATGAAAGTAACCTATGTCATTATTATTTGACTTGTCACGCTGACGAAATATTTCATTACCTACCATTTCTTCCCACGAAGTCTGATATACCGTTTTATCGAAAATCAGTTTGATAGGGTCAATGATATTTTTGTTAAAACGCTTCACGTCATAGGATTCAAGTTTCTCACCATACTTTTCTATCGTTGCTCCTACATGCTTAATAAAATTTTCTTCCGATATAAAATCCAACGACCAACTCATTACGATTACATTGCCTCCCTGATTTTCTCTTTTTTTGCCAATATCTCAAGTGAACGATGTATTTCTGTTGCAATATCCCATGCCAAATTAACTGGCACTGCGTTTCCCACCTGTTTATACTGAGATGAAACATTTCCACAAAATTCCCATTCATCTGGAAAAGTCTGACACCTTGCATTTTCCCTTATCGTAAAAGGTCTTGCCTCCAATGGGTGGCAACGCTCCGTCTGCTTTTGAGACGGCGATGTTAATACAGTTAATGACGGCTCATCTAAACTCATTCTCCGTAATATTCCGGTACGTCCGCCCTCCATTTCCCAACAGCTTTTCATATACTCTTTTGCCACATTTGGATCAATGTCTCGCCAGTATCCACCTGCCGGAACCATTTCAAATATCTTTTTCTTTTTTTCTCCATATGGAATATATGGACTATCTGGACAATCTAACAAAACATCTTTCAATACAGGTTTGTAGTCATGGGGTTGGGGGAATACATATTCTGTTTTGTCTACTAAATCATTTCTTATTCCAACTGTAATCAAACGCTCTCTCTTTTGAGGGACTCCGTAATCCCACGCATTCAATACTTTTTTATCAATTGTATATCCTGCCTTTGCAAAAATACTTAACATCGTCTTATATGTATTTCCGTGATTATGTGTAAGCAATCCTCTAACATTTTCAAACAGAAACATCTTCGGCTGCAACTTCTGTAAAAATAACGCATAATGGTAAAAAAGCGTCCCTCTGGCATCTTCCAATCCCAACCTTTTCCCTGCATATGAAAACGCCTGACAAGGTGCCCCTCCAGAAAGTAAATCCAGTTCTCCTTTCTGTATATGAAAATATTTTTCCAAATCCAAACAAGAAATATTTGCAATATCATCATGAATGACATTCCAATTAGGTCTGTTTCTTCTCAATGTATCTGACGCATCTTTATCAAATTCAATTAGTCCAAGCGTTTCAAATCCTGCTTTCTCAATTCCTAACGCAAGTCCACCAGCACCAGCAAACAATTCAATTGTATAAAACATATGATTACCTCTTCTTTTTTAATAATACTAGCACACTTTGTGTCCAATTATCAGGACACATTAAATATTTCTTCATCTTCTTCAACAAGTTCCATTATATCGGTAATCTGACAGTTCAATGCCTTACAAATTTTACAAATGACTTCTGTAGAAATATTTTCATTCTTTCCCATTTTTGCAATTGTGTTTGTAGTAACGCCAGTTTGTTCTCTAAGCTGCGTTTTACTCATTCCCTTATCTATCAACAATTTCCATAGTTTATTATAATTTACTTTCATCACAACTTACACCTATATGAAACTCTTTCTCTATTTCTTCCTTATTGTATCAAATTTTATTGATATTTTCAATTCATTTTTGATTTATTCAATCGCCTATAGGAAATTCATTTTTCTTTTGAATTTGTTTAAAATGATTTCCTTTAATACCCCATGTCCTACATGGTGCTAGCACCATGTCATAAAATATCATTAAGGAAAGGCCAGATCATATTTGCCTGCCCTTACACTTATATCTTTTATTATTTTACAAAACTCCGTTCCAACTTCTCCCTCTGCCCTTTCAACTCATTTTGCTTTTCATACAGACGATTACGCTCCTCACACAGTTTTTTCATTCGTTCTAGCTTTTCTCTGATGCCCTCCCGACACTCCGGCTCTATCTGTTTGTATTCCCCTGTCAGGCTGCGAATTTTATTGTTATTCTCTTTCATCTGCTCCGAAACGCATATCCAATCAACTAAATTCCGCGCTTCCATATCCATTTCATATAAATCTGTTTCCGTCAAAATCTTCGTACATAACCGCACCATTACTTTTTTCTCTGTATCTGTCATATTTCCCTCAACTTTCATATCTAAAAAATTCTCTTGCCAACGCTTCTGCCATAGTTTTACTGTATCCCTGCTTCAAATAGCCTTGAACAATTGTGCCAAACATACCTTTTACCATATCCGCCTCTATGTCACAATAGGCTTGTAGTTCTCCCGACAATGCCATCACAACATATTCAATCGGCTTGTCATCCAACAACTTATGCAGCTTCGCAAGCGATTGTTCTGTAGTACGCAGACCAGCTTCTATTTCTTCACATTTCAACTGCAAAATATTGCCGTCAGAATAATAAACTTCCACATAACCGTTATCCATGTTGTATTCACAACCCATAATATTTTCCATAGAATACTGTTCGCTCCAATTTCCATTATCCATCATATCAATCCGTCCTTTCTTATCTGCCCATTCCATACGCTCTGCTCTGCTGTTTTTCACTCTGTGCGATTCGTTCCAATTCCCTTGCATTTGTCACAATAATATCAATTTTGTCTACTCCGACATATTGTTTCACACGCTCAAAATCATCCGCTTTTTCCTGCAACTGTTCTAATTTTACATACTGCTGATGTACCTTACTTTTATAGAAATCAATATCCTCTGCCTGTTTTGTGACTTTTGCCTTTAACTGCTTAATCTGCTCCATCAGATTGACACATTTTATCGTAAGGCTTTTTACAATTTCTTTCAGCCTTTCCACAAGCGGCATAGCGTTCTTTTCCCGATAAGTCTTTGCGCTCATTAATGCAGTTGGCTCCGGCAACTGCCATCTGGCATCTTCATCATAGGCATGTACGTTACGTTCCAACGCTACTTTAGAATCAGCCATTTTCTCAATATCCTGCTGTAATTTTTTCTGCTGCTGTTCCAATGCTTTATTATCAGACATCAGCTTTTCTCTGTTCTCTATCAATCCATCCGCCTGTTCCCTTAATAAATCATTGGTTGCAGAAAGCTCCGTTGTTTCCTGCCGGACAGCTTCATTCTCCTGCCTTATCTTCTCCATTTCATTTTCAGCCAAGACTTGCTGATAAATAATGTGGGATAGCTCCGCTTTATTGTTGGATACCACCTTTTCCAATTTTGCAACTTCTTTTGCCCTCTCCTGTTTTTCAAAATCCAACACTGATAAATGCTTATTATGTGTTCCTAACTGTTTCCACCGCACCCCATATCTTTCCGCAACTTTTGAAAGCTCCTGTTTTTCGGATTCTATCCATTGATTCCACTCTGTTGCGCTTCTTGTGCCGCCTTTAAACCCCTGCTCTGCCAGTGCGCCTTTCAGTGATACTCTCGTATCAAGTCCACGTTTGCTATTACGGATAAAAGGAACAAAATCAATATGAATGTGAGGCGTTTCCTCGTCCAT
>BLLT01000220.1 GCA_011958945.1 Lachnospiraceae bacterium
GTTGTGAATACTTCCTTATCACCGTAAAATCAAGGGATTGCAGTGATTCAGATGCGAGTACGGTTTGATTCAGAGGGGCATGTTTCCGTTTTTGTTTTATTTTTGGGAGAAATGGGGCGGGGATATGCGAGATTGCCTTTTGAGGATAATCGGGGTTGCCCCTGAACATGGAGAATTTCCCCAAAACCATTTTTGGGAGCTTATTTTTGGGGATTTGGTTTTGGGAGTGCCTGTAAAATGGGGATTCCTGTTTCCCAAAAAATGAAATGCCTGTTTTGCCGTTTTTGGGGATTTTTGCTTTTGGGAAAAGGGTGTCTGTTTTTGGGATTTCCCCAAAAGTGACATTGCCATTCTGGGATAAGCTGCTATATGCCTGAATACCTGTGATTCCTGACATTGGAGGTGTCTCATAGTGAGAAAGAAGAATTTTAAAGGAAGATGTGAAAAGAGGAAGCTACTTAAATGTGAGGATGTATGCAGGACATTTGATGCCATCCAATTTGCCTATGCTGACCTGTTAAATGGTTCAGAGGACATTAAAAGCTTTCGGGTGAATGTCCTGCTGGATGGCATGGATGGCGGTTATACTTCTGATTTTGTTTGTGTTAAGGCAGACAATGATTTGATGGTCAGGGAGTGTGTGGAAAGGAAGCATCTCACAAAGCCATTGACAGTGAAGCTGTTGCAGGCTTCAAAGGATTTCTGGTTAAGGCATGGAGTTAGCGACTGGGGGATTGTGGTTGAGAAAGAGGGGGCTTTCAATGGATAAGGAGAACTTAAAGAAAAATATGCTTCTGAAAAGGAAAAATAGAGAGGTTCAGATTAAGGGGCAGGGAGATTCGGAAATAAAGGGAAACAGTATCGGAGATACAGAGCAGATTTTCAGAGTGCTTGCGATAGCAGATGAAGAAATCCTTGTGATTGACTGCATTAAGAAGACCATGCCTGTATGGATGGAGATTGAGAAGCTAAATGATTTTATAGAGGAAAAGGAAATCAAACAGTCAGGGGAAACAGATTTTGATATTCTGGAAGATTATAGACCTGATGTGAGGAAAGTCATCTATCAGCGATACAACATCATTTCTGCCATACTGCCCTTTGTGGATAATGAATCTATGAGAAGTGAATTGATAACAAAGATGGCAGAGGAACACGGCATCAGTAAGCAATCGGTGAGGAAGTATCTCTGTGAATATCTTTCGTCACAGGATATCAGAAGCCTTGCCCCACAGGAGAGGAATACAGACAGGGCATTGACACAGGATGAAAAGAACATGCGGAAAGCCCTGAATAAGTATTATTACACCACGAAGAAGCGAACCTTGAAGAATGTCTATACCATGATGTTAAGAGATTCCTATTTAGATGGAGAGGGGAAGCTGTTAAATGTGTATCCATCATTGTATCAGTTCCGCTATTTCTTCCGCAAATACAATTCAAAACAGACAGAGTTTATCAGCAGGAATGGATTGTCATACTACCAGAGGAATCAGAGACCGCTGACAGGGGATGGGGTACAGGCATTTGCTCCCAATGTGGGAGTGGGGATGCTGGATGCAACAACACTTGACATCTATCTCATAAATGAATCAGGGGGCATTGTCGGCAGACCTATTCTGACTGCCTGTGTGGATGCCTACAGTGGTCTGTGCTGTGGGTATACGCTTTCATGGGAGGGCGGTGTATACAGCCTTAGAAATCTGATGCTGAATATCATATCCGACAAGGTGGAACACTGCAGGTCTTTTGGTATTGAAATCAGTCGGGAAGATTGGAATTGTGACAGGTTATCAGGCAAGCTTGTCACCGATATGGGAAGTGAATACAAAGGGGCTGTGTTTGAGCAGATAACAGACTTAGGGGTACAGGTTATCAATTTGCCATCCTATCGCCCTGAATTGAAGTCCAAAGTGGAGAAATTCTTTGACTGCATACAGGGATATTATAAAAATCAGTTGAAAGGAAAAGGGGTTGTAGAGCCTGATTTTCAGGAAAGAGGGGTACATGATTATCGGAAAGATGCCTGTCTGACCATGACAGACTTTGAGAAGATCATCATCCATTGTATTCTGTTCTATAACTGTAACAGGGTATTGGAAAACTTCCCCTATACAGAGGAAATGCTTTCACAGGAAATTAAACCTTATGCAAATGAGATATGGAATTATGGCTGTGGGCAGGATGGATGTAATCTGATAACAGTTGATAAGGAGCAGTTGATTTTGACTTTGCTTCCGAGAACAGAGGGGAGATTCACAAGGTTTGGGCTGTCAGTGAATGGGATGCATTACCATAACAAGCTGTTCAGGGAGCAATACCTGAATGGGAAAGAATGTATTGTCGCTTATAACCCTGATAATGTGTGTCAGATATGGCTGATTGAGAATGGTGTGTATATTCCTTTTGATTTGATTGAAAGCAGATTCAGGGAGAAAGATTTAACAGGAGTGCAGGCCATGAAGCAGCGACAGAGGGAGTTAATCAGGCAGGAGACAGAGAACAGGACACAGGCAGAAATAGACCTTGCAGGACATATCAGTGCGGTTGCAGGGGCATCAGGAGGGCAGAAAAAGCCATCCATTAAGAATATTAGGACAAACAGGGAAAAGGAGCAGAAAAGGCTTCATAAGGACTTTGGAAAGGAAGTGGCGGTAAATGCTTAAGGAGAAATGGAATATTGTGGAGAAACTGCCTCCCATGCTGTCGGGGGAGGAACTGAAAAGGAGACTGGAGATAAAGCCATTTTATGATGGGGAGATTCGTTCCAAAACTAAATCGGAGAGATTGGTGGCTTTGAATGAAATCTACAGTATTTATCTGCCCTCTGTGATATCGGAGGAAATATATTCAAAGATATACCTTGCCATGCTGCGAAGCTTGCAGAAGAAAGAGGGAAAACTGGCCATACAGCAGAGGAATGAGAATGGCAAAAGGATAAGGGGGATGGAAGATTCTGTCTGCGGGTATCAGGGCATTATTGGGGGCAGCGATTCATTTACCATCATAGGAAGCAGCGGTATTGGTAAGAGTTCCGCCATATCCAGAGCCATCACTATTGCGACAGAAAACAGTGTGATTGAGATGGAAGAGCCATTCTGTAAGATTATCCCTGCAGTTGTGGTTCAATGTCCTTTTGACTGTTCGGTGAAAAGCTTGCTATTACAGATTTTACGGCAGATTGATATGGAACTGGATACTCACTATTATGATATGGCGGTAAGGGCAAGGGCTACCACGGATATGCTGATTGGCAGTGTCAGTCAGATTGCTTTAAATCATATAGGACTGCTTGTTGTAGATGAAATCCAGAATATCGTCAACCACAGGCAGGGAAAAAGTCTTGTAGGGATGCTGACACAGCTTATCAATAACAGCGGAATATCTATCTGCATGGTTGGAACACCAGAAGCGGAAGTATTCTTTGAGAGTGTTGATTACCTTGCAAGGAGAGCATTAGGGCTTCGGTATGGAAGCTGTGAATATAATGCCTATTTCAGGGAGTTCTGTATTGTCCTGTTTCAATATCAGTATATACAGGAAGAATCTGATTTGTCAGATAGTATCATCCAATGGCTTTATGAACATTCGGCAGGAGTGCTTGCAGTTGTGGTGAGCCTGATACATGATGCACAGGAGATTAGCATTTTAAATGGCAGAGAGCTATTAGATATGGTTTCCCTGAATGAAGCCTATGAGCAGAGGATGAACATGCTGCACAGCCATATCAGGCCATCGGTAGTGATAAAAAAAGATACCGTTAAAAGGAAAAAGGGGAGTAGTGCATTAGAGGCAGCCGATAATTCTGGTCAGGAAGAAAGACAGGAGACTGGTATACTGTCACAGGAAGCAGATTCTGATAAAGATGGCAGAGCTACAGGCAGTATGGACAAGGCAGAGGATAATGTTGAGCCTGTCACTTATTCAGCGGATAAAGGTGATAGTTCCGACTGGACTTTTATGGAACTTGCAGAGCAGGCGAAAAAGAATCATTGTGATATGTTATCTCTGTTAAAGGGGAAAATCAGCATCACAGAGGTTGCGGTCTGAAAGGGGTGGCATCATGGAGATTGGATATTTTCCACAGATTTATCCAGATGAACTTATCTATAGTGTTTTGGCAAGGTTTTATGTGCATAGCGGTTATCCAGCATATATATTATGTGCCGAGGATGTCTTTATAAATAAAAGGGTAAGACCAGATATGGAGTTCCTGAATGTAATGAAACCAGAAATATTAGAATCCCTATGTAAAAAAATGTCTATGGCTGAACTGATTGAAAAACATACCATGTTTCCTTATTATGCAAGATTCCTGCCCTATGAGAGAAGAAACAGGGCATTTGAAGCATTATGCAGTATGAGCGGAGATTACAACAACCTGCTTGCCATTCCAAAACAAAAGAATGGAGAGCAAAGGTATCTGAGATACTGCCCATTATGTGCCAAAGAAGATAGGAACTTATATGGAGAATCCTACTGGCACAGAAGCCATCAGTTGACAGGGGTGGGGATATGCCCTGTACATGGCTGCAAATTATTGAATAGTTCTGTAATTATCAGCGGAAAAGAAAGCCCTAATCTGACTACGGCAGAACAGGGAATAGAAGAGATGGGGGTTGCCTATGGGAATGAGATTGAGAAACAGCTTGCAGGATATGTGGGGGCAGTTTTTCAGTCAGATATGGATATGGGAAACCCTGTTGCTGTCGGACAGTTCCTACATTCTGAAATGTCAGGCACAGAATACCTGTCGGTCAGGGGAGAGCAGAGGAATATCCAAAAGTTTTATGATGATTTTATGGTATTTTATAAGGAGTTGCCAGAACAGGGATTGACGGAACTGTGGCAGATACAGAAAGTATTTAACAATTACAGGCTCAACTGCTTTGAAGTGTGCCAGATTGCCATGTTCCTGCATGTGCCGATAGAGAAACTAAGCAGTATGGAGTTGCCTGACAGGACACAGGAACAGTTATTTGATGACAAGGTAAGGGAGCTTCATAAACAGGGATTGAAATATCCCGAAATAGCAAAAAGATTAAATGCATCCTATAATGTGGTGAAGCCTGTCGGTGGTGGGAGATATGGCAAATACAGCTATGGAAAAGAAACACATCAGAAATGCGGGGCAAAGCCTAAAGACTGGAAGCAGATAGACAGGGAATCACTGCCATTGGTAAAAGATGCAGCCAGACAGTTATGGGGTAGTGGGGGTGAAAGACCGCACAAGGTAACAGAATTTGCAGTTTGTAAATTATTGGGTTATCCTGATAAGCGATTAGAACTGATGCCTTTATGCAGGGCGGAGATATTAAAGCATCAGGAATCACAGGAACAGTATTGGGCGAGGGAAATAGTATGGGCTGTACAAAAAATCCAGAAAGAGGGGAAAGCCCCCAACTGGAAGCAGGTCAGGACACTCACAAATATGAGGAAAGACAATGTGCTGGCATGTCTGCCATATCTGAAAGAGATAGCAGTACCAGAACTATATAAAATGGTGCAGGGTATCTTATAAAAAAATATGCCTTTTAAAAAAGAAAAAGTGGGGTTGGTGCATTATAAGATGGGAACTGCTCGTTGAAAAAACATATTCATTTTTTTACCGAGTAAATCACTTCCCATCTATATGCTGCATATCTTTTTCTTTTTAAAAGGAGATATTTTTTCACAATAGGAGTTAACTTCTATAAAGAACAGAATTAGAACATAAAAAGTATGTATTTATATATAGGGGAAAATGAGGCCTCTTTTATAGGTAAAATGCCCTGAAATACTGATGTTTACAGGCTTTTTCACATGTCGAGTGCTAGACAGGCTTTGTCTGGCAGAATTGGGATGGAAACAGGCTGTTTACATATCCCATTGGTAAAATATTATATTGGGTGAAGCAGTCTGACAGCTTTCTTTCTCTTCTCCTAAATGATATAATATCAGAAGTTCAAACTACTTGGAGGGCGATAGATTTGGAATACAGGATAAAGTACATATTTAAGGGAACAAGGGATAAGGGGCATGAGATAGCAGACTGCCATGGAACTTATATGCTTTATGATAATATGCAAAGAGAGGAGATGTCCAGCCCTCCTGAATACTTGGAGGAGGGATTTGAATTTCCAGAACTGCCAGAAACAGAGTACCTGACATTTAATAAAGACAATAGCCAAATGAGAGGCATGGCAAAAAATGATAAGGAACATACACATTTGCCAGTAACAGACAACACAGGCACAAATGATGATGTGGATAATTACCCTCTTACGGAGGCAGTCTGGATTGAAACAGAAATGCCACAGGCAGAGTATGATCTGGAAGAGGATAAATTTCCCCTTGTGGGAACAGAGCTTGCCAATTTCCTTAACTTTGATATTGACTGCTTTATGAACGGGGGCTACCGATTGCTATGGGAAGCAGGGAAAGGGGGCAGGGGAAGCCATATTGTCGGCTGGAAGAAAACAGAAGGGTTTGATTTAAGTAAGCCGTGGGTAAGGCCAACAGTTAATTCTTTTACGATAACAGGCAATGATGACAGTGATGATGGGCTGCATGACAGCATCCCATTCTTCATCAGGATGTTTGGGTGCAGGTTCATCAATAAAGAGAAATGGGAGTATGATCTGGAAGAGGTGCAGAAGATAAAAGACCTGCAGGAGCGGTTAAAAGTATTCTGCGGTAAAGTTTTTTTACCAAAGGATAAAAATGATAATAGGAGCAATTTTGTAAGGTATTGTCAGGAAATAAAGGAAATCAGCAAAAAAGAACTGCGGAGTATGATACCGAAGGGCTGGAGCACTTCCTCATCACTGGAGCAGGCATTATCGAAAGAATGTTATGCCATGATAAAGGGTAATGTAAACCTCTTTATCTGTGAGGGCTGCGGTATGTATACTGTCTCTGATGATAAGCGGAGCAGGCTGTGCAACAGGCGGTACTATGATGGGAGCATGTATGATGAGGAAAGCAATGTTATCAAGGTGTACAATTATATATGTAAGGATGAAAAATACCAGAGGGATGCCTATGGCAAAGGGAAGTCAGACATCATTGAAAATATTATCCAGCATGAGAGGAAAAGGCTATACCATCATTTGACTGATAATATAAAAT
>BLLT01000221.1 GCA_011958945.1 Lachnospiraceae bacterium
AACAGTTCAGCCTTCGGCTTCCCTGTTACTGGAACGGAGTGAACAGTAACAAACTGTTACCGCAAAATAATACAACATGTAAATCCCTCTTTATTATTTAAAATTTTTATGATAATATATATGTGGATAAATGAATTTTCAAAGACATATTGTGAGGAGGTAGTTCCGTAGAAAAGTATAGCCGGATTGGGCGTTGCGGAGGAATATTATGAGCGAAGATGTAAAAACAGAAAATATGCAGCAGCCGGAAAACGGGAAAGAGACGGTTTCCAGGAATTTTATAGAGCAGATGATTGATAAGGATTTGGCAGAGGGCGTTTATGACAGGGTGCACACCAGGTTTCCGCCGGAGCCTAACGGTTATCTTCATATTGGCCATGCGAAGAGCATATTGCTCAATTACGGGCTGGCACAGCAGTATAATGGCCAGTTCAATATGCGTTTTGACGATACTAATCCTACGAAAGAAAAAACAGAATTCGTAGAATCCATCAAAGAGGATATTGCATGGCTGGGGGCCGACTGGGAGGACCGGCTGTTCTTTGCTTCCGATTATTTCGATGAAATGTATGAAGGGGCCATAAAGTTGATTAAAAAGGGGAAGGCCTATGTTTCCGATTTGACTGCGGAACAAATGCGGGAATACAGGGGAACATTGACAGAGCCAGGTAAAGATGACCCTAACAGGGATAGGGGAGTAGAAGAAAATTTAAAGCTGTTTGAAGATATGAAAAATGGCGTATATAAGGATGGGGAAAAGGTATTGCGGGCAAAAATCGACATGAAATCCCCCAATATTAATATGCGTGACCCGATTATTTACCGTGTGGCCCATATGGCGCATCATAATACCGGGGATAAATGGTGCATTTATCCCATGTATGATTTTGCCCATCCCATTGAGGATGCGATAGAAGGGATAACCCATTCCATTTGCACCTTGGAATTTGAGGACCATAGGCCGCTGTATGATTGGGTAGTAAGGGAACTGGAGTATCCCCATCCGCCCAGGCAGATAGAATTTGCAAAGATGTATTTGACAAATGTGGTGACAGGAAAGAGATATATTAAGAAACTGGTGGAAGACGGCATTGTGGACGGCTGGGATGACCCAAGGCTGGTATCCATTGCGGCTTTACGCCGGAGGGGCTTTACCCCGGAATCCATTAAGCTTTTTGTAGATTTGTGCGGTGTGTCAAAAAGCAATTCTTCCGCGGACTATGCTATGTTGGAATATTGTATCAGGGAGGATTTGAAACTGAAAAAACCCAGGATGATGGCGGCCTTAGATCCGATAAAGCTGATTATCGACAACTATCCGGAAGGGCAGACGGAAATGCTGACCGTATCCAATAATATGGAAAACGAAGCGATGGGAACCAGGGAGGTGCCGTTCGGAAGGGAATTGTATATAGACAGAGAAGATTTTATGGAAGAGCCTCCTAAAAAATATTTTCGTTTGTACCCGGGGAATGAAGTCCGCCTGATGAACGCTTATTTTGTGACATGTACAGGCTGTGTCAAAGACGAGGACGGGAAGGTAGTGGAGGTGCATTGCACCTATGACCCGGAAACAAAATGCGGAACGGGATTTACAGGCAGGAAAGTGAAAGGGACGATTCATTGGGTGCCTGCGGCTTCAGCTGTAAAAGCGGAAGTCAGGTTATATGAGAATATTATTGATGAAGAAAAAGGGGTATATAATGAGGATGGCTCCTTGAATTTGAACCCTGATTCATTGAAAGTATTGAAAGAATGCTATCTGGAACCGGCGCTGGCAGATGCCAAGGCTTATGACAGCTTCCAGTTTGTACGGCAGGGGTATTTCTGTGTGGACTGCAAGGATTCCAGGCCGGATGCACTTGTATTTAACAGGATTGTATCATTAAAAAGTTCTTATGTATTGCCTAAAAAGTAAAAGGCATTTTATGATTCGTTGGGTTTTTCATTTTGCTGCCAAATCTGTGGGAATGCATAAAGGCAGGGATGGAGACAGATACGAGGGTGGAGGACAGAAGGCATGGCTGGATTATTATCCGGATTAGCCCGGTTTGGTTTGAGTGCTTTAGAAGGCATGGATTTGTATGAAAAACCGAAAGAACAGGAAAAGGCAGATACGGCGCAGGAGAGCAAAAAAGCCCCGGTGGCAGAGGAACAGGACTTTTTGTTCAGCAAGTCCTATGAATGCCCGATTTGCAGCAAGCAGTTTAAGGTAAGGACGGTAAAGGCGGGGAGGGCCAGGCTGTTAGGCAGCGATGTGGATTTACGTCCAAGGTATGAGAATGTGGACGTGTTGAAATATGATGTAATTTTGTGTCCCCGCTGCGGTTATGCAGCGCTGAGCCGGTTTTTTAAATTCCTTACCGCTCATCAGTCCAAAAACATTAAAGAAAAGATTTCAGCTAATTTTAAACCGCTGACTGTGGAGGAAAAAGAAACCTACACTTATGATGAGGCTCTGGCACGTTATAAAATTGCCCTGGTGAATGCGATTGTGAAGCTGGCAAAGCCCAGTGAAAAAGCATATATTTGTTTAAAAACGGCATGGCTTTTGCGGGGCAAAGGGGAACATCTGGACAAAGAAGATGAGAAGTATGAAGAGAAGAAGAAAAAGATAGACAATGAAGAAAATGAATTTCTAAAGAATGCCTTTGACGGTTTCCTCACCGCAAGGCAGTCGGAACATTTTCCTCTATGCGGTATGGATGAATCGACGGTGGATTATTTGATTTCCGTAATGGCAGTCAGATTTGAGCAGTTTGATGTGGCGTCGAAGCTGATTTCCAATGTAATATCCTCCCCGGCAGCGAATTCCAGGATGAAGGATAGGGCGAGGACGCTGAAAGAGGAAATTGTCAAGCAGGTGAAGAAGCAAAACGTGGCGAAGGCTTGATTTGTGCGGGCAGCGGGTCAGGTGGCCGCTTAAATCCTGGCTTTGACCAGGCTGCGCATTGCTGGCCTGTGTGGGTATGCTATCGCATGGCGTGGCCGATTGGAGCAGGAATGGGGAAGGATGAAAGACTTAACGATTACATTGCATCCGCACGGCGGAAAACATTTGTATGAACAGATTTATTTACATATTAAGAATGAGATAAGGCAAGGGAAGCTTCTGCAAGGGGAGAGGCTTCCCTCTACGCGTTATCTGGCAGAATTTCTACAAGTATCCCGGAGTACGGTGGAACTGGCCTATGATCAGCTTTTGTCGGAAGGGTATATAGAAGCTATGCCATATCGGGGTTATTTCGTCTGTCCGGTGGAAGAACTTTATGATTTGGGGGAAGAGGAGAGGCCGGGTGGAGAGAAGAACGCGGAGGAAGGGGAAACAGGGGCATGGGCCTCAATGGAAGAAAGGGGGGACAAAGCGGGCAGAAGAAGCAGCGCCGCCTTCGCCTACGATTTTTCCCCTAATACCATCGATATGACAGCATTTCCCTATGCCACATGGAAGAAGATTACAAAAAATATTCTGGTGGATGTCAACAGCGAAATTTTCACTTCCGGATCGCCCAAAGGGGATTATATACTGCGGGAAACAATCGCCCGTTATCTTCATACATCCAGGGGGGTGAACTGCAGCCCGAAACAGATTATCATAGGGGCAGGGAATGATTATTTGCTGATGCTGCTGGAAAAAATTCTTGGGAGGCATGTAAAGATTGCCATGGAAAACCCCACTTACCGGCGGGCATACAGGATTTTTGATTCTTTTGCCTACCGTATCAGCCCTATTGCTATGGACAGCAGCGGGATGAGTTCCCAAGGGCTGCGGGCGAGTGAAGCGGATGTGGCTTATGTGATGCCCTCCCACCAATATCCCACTGGAATTGTTATGCCTATTGGGAGGAGAATAGAATTGCTGAAGTGGGCAGGGGAAAAGGAAGGGCGTTATCTGATAGAAGACGATTATGACAGCGAATTTCGTTTTAGGGGAAAGCCTGTGCCATCCCTGCAGGCATCCGACAGGCTGGGAAAGGTAATTTATATCGGAACCTTTTCCAAATCCATTGCGCCGGCAATTCGTATCGGTTACATGGTATTGCCGCTATCGCTTTTACGTATTTATGAGGAGAAATGTTCATTTTATTCCACTACAGTATCCAGAATCGACCAAAGGATATTGAATGAGTTCATAGCCAATGGGCATTTCGAACGTCATTTGAACCGAATGAGGAAAATATACAGGGAAAAGCAGGACAATCTGCTGGATGGATGGAAGGGGATGGAGCGGAACTTTACGGTATCCGGGGAGGATGCTGGGCTGCATATCCTTTTACAGGATAAGAGGGGCAGGAGTGAAAAGGAACTGACTGATGCTGCGGCAAAAGTGGGGGTCAGGGTATATGGGCTGTCCGAATTCTGTGTAGGGGAGATTGCTCCGCAGTGGAAGGCGGATACGGTGATTTTGGGGTATGCGTCTTTAAAAAATGAACAAATAAAAGAAGGTATGGAACGGCTGAGAAGTGTTTGGGCATAAGGCTAAAAGCCACTGCCCTGTAAACCGGGATAAAAAAATCCGGATTTATGGGGGCAGTGGCTTTTTATAGACCGCTGGGCCAATTCTTTTTAAATGGAATCGGCGGAATTATCATCGTCATCATCATCGAAAAACTCTTCCACTTTTGCCTCGGCAGTTGCAGCTACTTCTTTGGCTGCATCTTTTGCAGTTTCTACTGCCTCGGAGATGTTTTCTTTTGCAGTTCCAGCTGCATCCTTTGCAGCGTCCTTAACCTCCTGGGCTGCATCGGCAACGGCAGTTTCTGCCTTCTCTAAATCCAGCGAAACGTAGTTACGGGAAGCGTCATCATCCTCTTCATCGCCATCCAGATCATCGCTGAAATTGTCAAAATCATCGTCATCATCCATATCATCGGAATGGGAAGAATTCTTATTCTGTAAATAATAGTAAGCGCTTACCGCCGCCGCACCGGCGAGTGCAGAAAACATTAAAAATTTACCGAATTTTTTAGCCATACATGTACTCCTTTCAATTTTACGGTTATAGGAATATATTAATACTATTTTCTCAAATTGAAAAGGGATTATGTATAAAAAACTGGATTATTTTTGGAAATAGACGAAATTTTGGGGCAGAACTCAATTTTTACGCGCACTGCGCCGGTATTTACTGATTATCCGGTTGTGTGCGGGAAGAAAATATGTTATATTAAATCTGACTTAAAAAGTCAATGGAACTAATAGAACTTTGTCATATCAGGGTAACAGTCCAGTCCATTGGAATGTGTGGATGTGACAAAGAATCCGAAAGGCTGGACTGTTGCGAAAAGGCATCGGGAATCAACCTGAAATTCAACGGGAAAACAAAGGTAAAAGAAAAAGGGAAATACATGAACGAGAAATTTTTTGATTTAAAAAAGGAAAAACAGGACAGGATGATAAATGCAGCATTGAAAATATTTGCCAAAAACGGCTATCGGCATGCCAGTACGGATGATATGGTGGCGGAGGCCGGGATAAGCAAGGGGCTGCTGTTTCACTATTTTGAAAATAAATTGGGGCTGTATACTTTTCTGTACAATTACAGTGTACGCTTTATGGTATTGGAATTGTCCGGCTGCGGGGCGGGGGAGAATGATTTCTTCGAACTGATTAAGCGGCGGGAAGCGGCCAAGATGCAGGCACTGAAAAAATATCCTTATATGCAGCTTTTTATTGACAGCGTTCGTTATGAGGAGGTGGCCGAGGCATTATGCGCCACGGAAGAAAAGAAAAATGTACTGCCGGAGGCATTGGAGTCACTGATGAAAGGGGCGGATACCTCCCGGTTCAAACCGGAAGTGAAACTGCAAAAACTGAACCGGCTCATAGAATATACGCTCCGGGGAATGATGGAGGACTGTTTCCTGGAAAATTCATTTCAGCCGGATATGATGTATGAGGAGATAAATTCTTACCTCCTCATGCTGAAGAAACTGACTTACCAATAGTTGGCTTTTCCTATTTATTCATTTTATAAGGATCATCGGCAGGGTAGCCTCCTGCCAGTTTCTGCATTCCCCTTTGGACGGCATCTTTGGAATTTTTCCAGTCAGCGTTTTGGTTGCGGTAGTCGAATTTTTCCACCAGCCAGGACACATCATCGGAGAGGCGCTGCATATTTTCCTCCATCAGAGTAAAAAGCATGGGGTAAAATTCCGCCTTTTCTTTATCATTTAGCTTGGTTTCTGCCGCTTCGCACAAATCGCCGAAATGAGCGAGGCAGAAGCCTTTGCCCGTTCGTATCTTATCACAAAAATCCCTATCTTTTTTATACATAACAAAAAAGGTATCCAGATACCGGGCATAGGTATCGGCAAAACGGCGGCATATGTAACAGGATTCTTCCTGTTCCTTCACCCAGAGGCCGATGGAATTCGGCTGGGCGGCATTTTTCTTGAATTTTCCCATCAGAGGGGTTTTTTGCGGGGAAAAGGCTTTGAACCGGGCTTTCATTTCCCGGTTCATATGTTCAAAGTGGGTTTTCAGAATCCACCCATTGCCCAGGGTATTGCCGTAGTCGAACATTTTCTTGAAATGATTCCTGCAAAATCCGGCCTTATCGGTGGCTTCCCGCACATCGCTTTCCATATAAGAAGAGCCGGAGCCCAGCACGAAGTCCAGCAAATCCTGTTCCACATTCCGCTCAATATAGCAAAAAGGGCATTCATCATTGGCATTTATCGCATCGTTTAAGGGAATCGTGTATAGTTTTTCTTTCATATTTTACCTCATTTCTGCGCGGTTTTCTGCGCTTATCAAGTTTGTGTCTGCGCGGCCTTTGTGCCCCGGCATTTTCGGGGCTTTACGCATGTCAGGTTTGCGGATGACGTGCAGACACAAACCCAGGATTGAAATGTTTCGACTTTCAATCCTCCTCCTGGTCAATTTTTTTTATTATACCATTTTTATAAAACGGTTGTCCACCGGCAAGAATCCGGAGCAGTCAATTTTTAGTAACAGTTCAGCCCAGGACTTTGCAATTGCTGCAAAGTAG
>BLLT01000222.1 GCA_011958945.1 Lachnospiraceae bacterium
TTCCTGGTGACTGACAACGCTGTGGCGTAATTTCCTAATTATATAAAAAAGTGTCTTCGGCAATCTATGTCCGCCTAGCAACGGACTTTCCTATAAGGAAATAATAGTTTCTATACAAAAACAGAGAAATTCGCACCGGATTCGAACTCGGCCTTCTCTCCGGATTTACTATAGATTGCAGGTTCCATCTTAATAGCATCCGCTGTTTCTTCTACAGAGATTCCGTTGTCTGCACCAGTCTGAACCGAATCGGCCTTCCCGTCCAATGCGGCCTTCCCACTTTCGCTGATACTGACGGTATCCGTATCCCCATTCCGGCTTTCCGCTATCTTTTTTTCCATCTCCTCACGCTGTTCCCTGCGTTTCCGGATGGCATTTTCCTGTTCTGTATTCGCTTTTTCCCTTGCTTCCTTTGCATCCTCCTTCATTCCTTTTTCAGTTGTCTTCCGGTAATCCTCTGCCTTATCTGCGAAATCACTGGCATACCCCATTGCCTGCTCCATGACGGCTGTATCTCCTCTGCGTTCTGCTTCCTTATAGACACGCATCGGTGTATTCATCAATTTCATACTCATGCTTGCCCCTGCAAGGCCTTCCATCGTCTTCGCATGCATAATTGTACCTCCATCTGAATATTTTCGTACATAATCCTTTTGAAAAGTCCAGTTGACGCTACGATTTCAACACTACCGGAAAACAGTGCGCATTTGCCACCATCTCCCGGTATTGGTACTACACTAAAAATCAGAATCTCTTTATATTCTGATAACAGAAGTATTCTGCCGCCTGTAGGTATCATTGTCTTTCTGGCTTAACTCGTTTTCTACCTGCGCCAGCTTTTTCTCCAGTTCCCGGATTTTCTTTTCATCTCCGGAAGCCGACCGGATCTGCTGTTCCAGCTGCTGTTTCTTTTCTTTCAGCTTTTTGATTTCCCTGTCAACTTTATCCGAATTTGCAACACATTTCTCTGCCGGCTTTCCCTGGCTGCCCCCGCTTACCTTCGGCCCTTTTCCATCTGCGCCTTCCCCGGAACGTCCATCCTTTCCATTTGCATGGTCAGCTTTCGGGGCATCAAAAAAGATTTTTCGGCTGCCGTTCTCGTCCTGGCCTACCCGGTACAGTCCGGTAGGCTTTTTCCCCGATCTTTCACTGCTGATGTATTCATCCTGTGGTTCGGACAGCCTGCCAGGTTTCTTTTCCTCTGTAGCCTTCTCTGCTTCTTTTGCTTTTTCCGCCCTCCAGACGGCCTGTTGTTCCTTCACCCTTTCTGCGTAGTCGGTTCTGGAATGTTCATAGTTTCCATTCACCTGCATTGCCATAAACATGTTCCTCCTTCCATTTGATATTAAGCGACTTCTCTATAGTCGCTTTAAGCCGCCTTTGCAGACAACTTCCTTTTTCTTTTTTCGGCTTTAGAAAGTAATGTGTTAATCCATTTGCTGTGGGATACCTTCTGGGTGCTGTGAAAGGATCAGCAGCACATGGAGGACAAATTTATTCTCCTGTGTCTCTATACTCATGGCACCGCCATATTTTTCAACCACCTTCTTTACATTCGACAGACCTGTGCCTTTTTTGAACGCGCCTTTCCCATGGAAGCTGTTTTCTATTTCCATCATAAGGAAATCTCCCTGGATACGCCCGGACACATGGATATATTTTTCCATACCGGCATCCAGCCCTTTTACTGCCTGAATTGCATTGTCCAGTGCATTTGACAGGATAATACAGATATCAATGTCCCGCAGACAGCAGGGATATGGCAGAAGGAGGGAACAATCCACATCAATCCCCATGCTTTTGGCAATCCCCATCTTATTTCCCACCAAAATATCCACTACTGGGTTATTGGTACTGCAGGGAAATGACATTTTTTCCGCCATATCATCCATATCTTCCATATAGCTTACCGCTTCTTCCAGTTTCCCGCTCTGCAGAAGATTTTTCACCACTGCGATGTGGTTCCTGATGTCATGGCGGAACGACTTTGTTTTATCGTAACGGGTCTTTGCTTCCTCCACATACCGGTTCAGGAAATACTCTTCCTGTTCCAGCAGTGAAATTTCAGTGCTGAGGTGGAAATTCTGCTGTAGCTTCTTATAAGAGAACAGAATACAGAACAGGCTTAAAAGTCCCAAAAGATGCATTGCGAGCAGCTGCCAGTAGCTGAGCAGATACTCGAAAGATCCGTCCTCTTCAAAGACCACATACTGGTAATCAAATGAAAGCGTATTAATGTACTCACTCATAATAAAGATCATCAGGATTGGAATGAAAACCAGAAACATTTGCTGCATTTCCGGTGCGGTATGAAAGGGATGCGTTGCATCCCTTGGATAAAAAACATCCCTGGAAAAATAGCGATACACCATATAGTAACAAACCCCTGTCAGAAAAAGCGACGCGGCCTCACTGGCCAGCATGGCCGCAATACCGGCCATATTATAGAAAAAATATGGCAGCCATGCGTATAACAGGCCTATCAGAGATTTCACAATCCCATAGCAGAGCAGCATGATTTCAGTTGCCAGGGCTGCATACAGAAGAGAATACTTAAAATCCGCATGGCAGACCAGAATCCCACATACCGTAAGAAGAAATACCATCACCACGAAGCCAGTCACCGTGCCAACTGAAAGGAAGCGGGCGACAATCACCGCACATACTCCAAACAGGAAATAGAATGGGAACAAAAGTTTCTTTTTCAGAATTTTTGCCAGGAAATAAAGCTGAAAGCCCCCCTCAATGAGGCCTATAATATATATGTTGAAAAAATCTAAATACCCGACCATGTTACCTGCCCCCGTATATAAAAACTCTGCATATCTGTTCCGTTCCTTCACAGATATTCCGCAATCCCATGACAATTGCCTCCGGCAATGGGGATTGCTCCTGCAGTCTGTACGCTTTCGCACGAATTGCGCAGTAAATGCGCAATTCTGATTGAAACAATTACAGTTCTCAGATATTCTTCATATACTGCAGAACAACGCCGGAGAACTCCTTGCTCCGCAGCCGTGATACGGGAATCTTTTTGCCATTATCCATACAGGCAGTCCCGTTTTTATAGCCTTTTAAATGTTTCAGATTGATTAGATAGCTCCTGTGGCATCGGTAAAAATGCTTATCCAGCTTTGCTTCCAAATTTTCAATCCGTTCATAATAATCAACAACATCGCCGGAAGCCAGGTTCAGATATATTTTCCTATCTATGACCTCACAGAAGACAATCTCATCCTTTGGGATGATGCGCCCCTCATATCCCTTTTGCACCAGCAAGCTGTCTTCTCTGGCGTTCTGCATGGAAGCATAAAGGCGTTCCATGGTCTTTTCAAACTGTTTTTTATCCACTGGCTTGACCAGATAATCGTAGGCCTGTACCTCAAAAGACTGGAATACCATCTCTTTCAGTACTGTAATGAAAACTAAAAAACCGCGGAACTGATCTGCCCTCAGTTTCCTTGCCGTTTCCATGCCGTCCATTCCCTTCATCTGTATATCCAGAAACAGGATATCTATCTGCCCATTGTAGCTTAACAGTTCTTCGCCGCTGGAAAACATACGGAGGCTGGTCTCCCGGTTCTTTTTACGAAAAAAATCAGAAACACAAGACCTTATATGAGCAGACATATGTTTTTCATCATCACAGATTGCAATATAGATCAATGCGCCACCTCCTCCTCATTACATCATCAACGGCAAAAGATACTCTTTTAATGCTGACATAGATAAAATCTTATTATAGCCTGTCAAAAACGCCAAATGTCCACGAAATGTTATAACGGGCAATTTTCATTTAAAAACAAAAATTTCTTCAATCGGAACTTCTACGGCCCTGGAAATATCAATCGCCAGCTTCAGCGATGGATTATACTGTGCCTTTTCCAGACGCATGATCGTTTCCCGGCTCACTCCTACTTTTTCTGCCAGCTGCTCCTGTGTCAGTTCTTTCATTTGCCGGTACTTTTTTAACATGCATTCAAATTCTGCCATATCCTATTCCTCGCTTTTATTGTGATATATTTATCATACAAAGTATACAATCTACGATTCGCGAGTCTCCCTTTGTCACAAAATCGAGTAGAAGAACGACCTTCTCCACTACTCGCCACGCATCCCGTGCGCCGCCTTGCGGCTTAGTTCCTTTGCACGGGGCTACGCATAAACAACGGGATACACAATTGCCCGCACCCCGTTGTTTTCATCCTATACCATTCAATTAATATCCCGTTTCCGATATATCTTTACCGAAATCCGGTATGCAATAAAAAACCAGATAATAGAAATGATAAGTACAATATTGAAAGCCAGAAGGATATTCCCCCTTACAGGAAAAACCAAATTGATAAGAAGCACAAGTCCGGTAATAATCCCTGTTGACGCCATAAATGACATCATAAAGACAATCTGTGATTTCTCCGGATCAAATAAGAATGCGCACGGCAGGCTGATACCGCCTGCCAGCAGGGTAGCACTCATCCCGATAGTGCCGTACAGGCATAAAGAATGCAGCGTTATATCCATATCAAAACAGGCAAGGACAACACAGGGAATCAGTGCAGTAAGCAATCCCAATACGGCAAGCAGGATATAAAACAAAAATTTCTCACCAATGATCTGGTTCCTTGATACCGGCATGGTAATGACATTCTTGTTCCATTTAGAAGCCGCATCACTGGTAATACTGATAAAGACTGCTGTTGTGGAAGCAACTGGAGCCAGAACCAGAAGTGCACTGGTTTCCAGCAAGAAGGATAACCCAAAGCCCAAAACAACCAGGCTGACAATAGTTACGAGGATATTGCTCCTTGCAATATAGAGATCCTTCACCAAAACACCTTTCATCACTTTCCCCCTTTACATAAAGCAGCATAATTTCATCAATTGTTGCCGGAACGACCAGAGCCTTCGGATACTTTTTCTGCATCCGCTCCCTGTCTGAAACCAGTATCTGCCATTCATAGTCCATTTTGCGGTACGAAATGATATCGGATTTATCCAGCGCATCAAACTGCGCCGCACCGCACTTGATGATGCCGTACCGCTCGGTCAGTTCATCTTTGGGCTTCTCAAAAACGACTTTCCCTTCATGGATAAATACGATATAATCGGCAATTTTCTCCAGATCACTGGTAATGTGGGAGGATACCAGTATGGAATGTCCCTCGTCCTGAACGAAATCCAGCAGCATATCCAGAATATCATCCCGGACAACCGGGTCTAAACCGCTGGTTGCTTCGTCCAGGATTAACAACCTGGAATGATGGGAAAATGCAGCAGAGATAGCCAGCTTCATCTTCATTCCTTTTGAAAACTGTTTAATCTGCTTATCGGCCGGCAAGGAAAACTGTTTCAGCAAGCGTAAATAAACCGGTTCGTCCCACGTCCCGTAAATGTTTTTCATAACCCGGTTCAATTTCCGGGGAGAAAGGATTTCCGGATAATTGCTGCCATCGAACACGACACCTATCTTTTCTTTGATATCCCCATCCAGTTCCTCTTTGTCTAAAATGGAAACAACGCCGTCCTCTTTTTGAATCAGCCCTAGAGCGGCATTGATTGTCGTGCTTTTTCCTGCTCCGTTTTCTCCAATCAGTCCGACAATGGAACCGCTAGGAACGGTGAATGAAACATGATCCAAAACAAAATCTTGATAAGTTTTGGTAAGCCCTGATACCATGAAAGCATTTGCCATCTCTAATTTTCCTCTATTTTCCAAACTTTTTCAAGAAAATCCGCATCAACGGCGGCGGCAATATCCGGTTCTAAAACCTGCCATTTTCCCGATGTATTTTCTTGTGACTCCGCTGTGTCTTTGCCATTATCTTTTAATGGCGTGTCAGTTTCTTCTTCCGGCAATATTTCGCTTGACCGGGCTTCTTCTGTTTTAACATTAGGTTCTGTAGCGAAGCCACATCCTACGGTCATTGTAATCTGCCTGAATCATTCAATCAACCTATTTTGTTGTGAAATGCCATCTGGATGCAGCGAATGTCTGTGAACTGTTTTCATTTATCCCTATTTTGAAGGATATGAAAGGCTGGAGCGACACGCATTTAATGTGATGCAAAGAAGGGCCGTCTGTACAGGGGCATAACAGTGGAAACGGGGTGAAAAAAAATGAAAAAAAGATTTTCTCTAAAAAAGGGAGTCGCATTCTGTACGGTATCCGTGCTGCTGCGGATGCTGTCCGAAAGCGGGCCGGACATTATTGTGATAACCGGAGACCTTGTAGATTCTACGCATACAGACATAGACACAGCCCTTGCCTTTGCAAAAGAGGCCGTCCAGATCGCACCCGTTTACTATGTGGCAGGCAACCATGAAGCCCGCCTGACAGAGTATGAGCGGCTCAGAACCGGCCTTGTCAGGCTTATACCTTCCTATAATTTCTCCAGCTTCTCCAAAAACGCCCTATAAAATTCCCCTTCCTTGATGCGGGCCTGCTGGACCTTTATGCTCCTGGGCGTATATACTACGGGATGCTCCAAATCGTACAGCGCCTTTTTCGTTGCATGGATTGCAGATTCCACCGTGTTTCCAAGGATGTCGAAATTCTCCGTTTCACCATTAAGCTGTTTATTAAGCCGCTGCACCATCATCTGCGATATATGGCTCATCATTCCGTTGCCCCGGATTCCCATGCCATTCGCATTTACTTCTTTCGCTGCATCCATCCACGCATCCTTCACTTCCTGTGGGGCGTTAGGACCCACCATCTCAAAAGCTTTCTCATCCTGGTCGGTTGCTCTGCCCTGCGCCGCCTTTTCTTCCACCGTTTCCATGAATCCCGCAACCCCGGATTCCGCGCTTCTTCCCGCCTTCCTTGCCGTGTATCCTGTCAGCGGATATCCCGCTGTTCCTATTCCGTTAATATCCATTTTTATCCTCCATTTCTTTCTTATGGCAGTTCATCTGTCATTCAGAACCACTCCTGCTCCCCGTTTCGCTATCCTCTGCTAATAATACGAACCAGCCTTCAAAAAAGTTTCA
>BLLT01000223.1 GCA_011958945.1 Lachnospiraceae bacterium
CCAGAATAAACTGCTCTATCCCGTCTCCGTCCATCCCGAACTTTTTCTCTATCCCCTCACAGCAGTTACCCACAAAGACACAGAACCTTTCTTCAAATACATCTACCTGCCCCAATAAATCCCCAAGCCTTTGTATGGCAAAAATAACAAGACACCATATTCCCACCCCTGCCGTCACGCAAATAATCAACAGAATCCCGGCAGTTAATATCCCTTTCTTAATGTGAACTCTATTTTGAACCCTCTCCAGCCAGGGATGAAGCCATGCCACAAAAGCAAAGGCAAAAAGAAAAGGAGCGGCCAACGGACTCAAAAAGCGGAATCCTATGTACACCCCTATAATCACTGCGCCAAGAAGCGCATATTCCCTTGCTTTTGCCGTCATTTCTTTTTCCATTTCCCATCCCATCCTTATCTTTTCTTAAAGTTAGTATGAGTCATTTGGCAGAAATTATTGACCTTTTTCTTTCTATCCCTTAGGAATTAACTGGAAAAAACGGACAAAATCCATTTCCTTTTGGCGTTATTTCAAAATTCATTTTTTTCCCTGTTACCGGATGTAAAAAATCCAGGCTATAGGCACACAGTGCTATATTTTTTATACCCATTCTACGGCTATAGTCTTTTGATTCCTCGCTTCCGTATTTGCTATCGCCCAACAGCGGCATGCCGGCATGAGCCATCTGCACCCGTATCTGATGGTGCCTTCCTGTTTTAAGCTGTACCCGGAGCAGGGCGATTCGTTTCCGGATTTCCCTGCCGGCTTGGGCAGCACCTGTATTCTCTCCCCTTTCCCCCGATTCTGCCTGACCCGGAAACCCGTCCTTCTCAGCCAGTACTTCGTAAGTGAGTTCTGCGCGTTTCGCATCCTTTGCGTCCTTACTAACCACCCTGGAAGTATTTTCCCTGCCGTTTCTTTGCAGATAATCCACCAGAATATTTTCTTTGCCGCACTCCCCCATCATCACCACAGCATAATATTTCTTATTCATTACCTGCCCGGCACTTTGCCTGCTTAGGCCGGCCGCCGCTTCCCTCGTCCTGGCAAAGGCCAGTATGCCCTCCACCGGTTGGTCCAAGCGGTGGATAACTGCCACGTAAGGAATTTTCCAGTAATTTTTTAAAGCGGATTCCAGATCCGGTTCTCCTAACCTGGCTGTCTGGGTTGCTATGCCGGCCCGTTTACGGCAAACGATAATATAGTTATCCTCGTATAGGATATCTTCTTTGGTAAGCTTATATCCAACCATATCACACCTTAAACCGGTATCCCACACCCCAAATCGTTTCAATATACTGGGGTTTTGCAGTGTCAAATTCTATTTTTTCCCTTATTTTCTTGATATGGACGGTTACCGTCGCAATATCCCCTATGGAATCCATATCCCATATTTCCCGGAACAGTTCTTCTTTGGTAAATACATGGTTGGGGTTTTCCGCCAGGAAAGTGAGCAAGTCGAATTCCTTTGTAGTAAAATTCTTTTCCTCCCCGTCCACATAAACTCTGCGCGCGGTCTTGTCAATCCGTATTCCCCGTATTTCCACGATATCATTGGTCTTCTGGGTGGAGCCTACCAGCCTGTCATACCTTGCCATATGGGCCTTTACCCTGGCTACCAGTTCGCTTGGGCTGAAAGGTTTGGTCATATAGTCATCCGCCCCCAGTCCTAACCCCCTTATCTTGTCGATATCATCCTTCTTTGCCGACACCATAAGGATCGGGATATTTTTTTCTTCCCTTATTTTCTTGCATACCTCAAACCCGTCCATTCCGGGGAGCATCAAGTCCAGAACGACCAAATCAAAGCTTTCCTTCAAAGCTTTTTCCAGCCCTTCATTGCCCGTATGCTCAATTTCCACTTCAAAATCGCTTAGTTCCAGATAATCCTTTTCCAAATCCGCAATAGCTTCCTCATCTTCTATTATCAGTATCCTGCTCATACTCCGTTTCCCTTTCTTTTTAAACATAATTTATTTTCACTATTCCATCACTTCGCGATATTTCCTGAATACAAAGTGAAGGCATGTGCCTTCCCCTTCTTTACTGGTGGCCCATATGTAGCCGCCATGGTCCTCTACAATCTTCTTTACAATAGATAACCCTATCCCGCTTCCTCCTTTCGAAGAGTTTCTGGAAGCATCCGTCCGGTAAAAACGTTCGAAAATATTTGGCAAATCCTTTGCTGCTATGCCCCGTCCGTTGTCTTCGATTTCTATCCGGATGGAATCCACTTCGTCCAAGATCCGGATATCAATAGTGCCGCTTTCCTTCTCCAGATACTTCACGCTGTTGCCTATAATATTATTAATTACCCGTTTCAGCTGCTCCGGGTCCGCAATAATCATTGTATCCGGCGAAACCAGATTGGAATAATTCAGTTCTATATTCTTCGACTCCAAATCCAGCCCTACCTCTTCTATACAGTCACCGAAATAATCGGCTACATTCAGCCGATGGAAATGATAGGGGATCCGGTTAGAATCAATGCCGGAATAAATGGTCAGTTCATTAATCAGCCGGTCCATATCGTTGGCTTTATTATATATCGTTTTAATATATTTATCTACTTTTTCCGGCGTATCCGCCACGCCGTCCATAATGCCCTCCACATATCCCTTAATCGCTGTGATGGGCGTTTTCAGGTCATGGGAAATGTTGCTGATTAACTCCCGGTTCTGTTTCTCATGTTCAAATTTTTCATCCGTGGATTCCTTTAAGCGGAGACGCATTTCTTCGTAATTTTTATATAGTTCGCCTATTTCCCCTTTGCTGTCAGTGTTCAGCATATATTCCAAGTTGCCATCGGCAATATTTTTCATCGCATTGTTTAGTTCATTGACCGGTACGAAGACCCCCCGTTGTATCCATTGTGTCAGCATCAGGCTGGTAAAAATGAGTATGACAACGATAGCGATAAACATATCCACCAGCAGCCTTTTGGAAATAAGGGAGTTGATTCGGGTTACGACAAAGAAGCTTCCTTCCGAACCGTCTGAAAATCTAAAATCCAGCTGCCTTACCAGTTTGGACATGTCATTATAATAATATCCGGCTTCTTTTCCCGCATTGGCATATCCATAGGAAGGCAGATATGGGAATATCTTTCTCGCCGCCTCTTCATTTCCTGTGTAATAAATATCGCCGTCTTTGCGGACTATAATATAGGAAGCCTTGCCTTCAATTTCTTGGTTTAATTCGGATAGATATTCTTCATCTTCCATTTGAGTTTCATCTAAAGCTATTTGTATTTCTACTTTTTCAAAAATTTCTTCTGTGATTCGCTCAAATGTCTGGGCAGGCTCGGACATCATGTTGTAGTCCAGATTTACCAGGCCGAATTCCCGCTGCGCATTCATCAGGTATGCGCCGATGCTCATAAATGCTATCATTGTGAGGAGCAGCGGCAAAAGAACGATTGTCAGAAAAGTTACCAGGAGTCTTGTTTTAAATTTCATTGGGGGCCTCTCTTTGTGTAGTTTGGTATGGGAGGGGCTTTATTTTAGTTGCCTTGGGAAGATTATACCACACCTTTTAGGGTAAGTTTATTAAAAGAACAATAGAAAGTTATAAAAACTTTGTAAACCTTTAAAATTGTATTGACAGAAGGTTTATTTTTGTTATAATTGGAAACAGTAATGATTACTAGTTTTACCAGGAGGGTTGATATGGCTCTGAAATACAGTCGGCAGCGGGAAGTCATTAAGGATTTTCTCTGTACGAGAAAAGATCATCCCACGGCTGATGTGGTTTATATGAATGTCCGGCAGCAATTTCCGAATATCAGCCTGGGAACTGTATACCGTAACCTCACCCTGCTTTCCGATATGGGGGAAATCATTCGGCTTCGCGTGGGGGATGGGGTGGACCATTTTGACGCTGATACATCGCCGCATAATCATTTTGTCTGTTCGGAATGCGGCAGCGTCATCGATTTGAAAATGGAAAACATAGACTATATCCAAGAAGCGGCCAGGAAGGATTTTTCCGGGCGGATTGATGGTTATTCCGCTTATTTTTATGGCTTATGCGGGAGTTGCTGCAGGAAACTGCAGTCATAATAAATTAAAACTATATTTTAAAGCAAAGGAGATTTAAATTATGAAATTTGTATGTCAGGTATGCGGATATGTACACGAAGGAGATGCTGCTCCTGAAAAATGCCCTCAGTGCAATGCACCGGCTGAGAAATTTACACAGCAGGGCGATGATATGACATGGGCTGCTGAACATGTAGTAGGTGTTGCAAAGGGCGCAAGCGAAGACATCATGGCTGATTTGAGGGCTAACTTCACAGGAGAATGCACAGAAGTTGGTATGTACCTTGCAATGGCCAGAGTAGCTCACAGAGAAGGTTATCCGGAAATCGGCCTTTACTGGGAAAAAGCTGCATGGGAAGAAGCAGAGCATGCTGCAAAATTCGCAGAACTGTTAGGCGAAGTTGTAACCGATTCCACAAAGAAGAACCTGGAAATGAGAGTGGAAGCCGAAAACGGCGCAACCGCTGGTAAATTCGATCTTGCAAAACGCGCAAAAGCTGCTAACCTGGATGCAATCCATGATACCGTTCATGAGATGGCTCGTGACGAGGCAAGACATGGCAAGGCTTTCGCAGGTCTGTTAAAGAGATACTTTGGCTAATCGAAACGCCTGTTTTTAAAGGATTTTGAAATGTAAGGGAATGAACCGGAAATGGTTTGTTCCCTTTTTGATTGTCCTTTTGTTGTCCTTTGCCATTTAGGATAATTCAACAATTACAATATATTGTCTTTTTCGGACATTCTGTATTTATGGGAATCCGCCATGTACTCCATATGGACTATATCACAGGAGCAAGCAATGTTAAATATTATTTTATTTCCTGCCAAAATAGTGTATAATACCAGTAAACAAGAGAAAAGGAAGTGCAGATATGGATATAAAACAGCTTCAAACGCTATGCAATGCCTCTGGTTCTAATATAAAATGGGCAAAACACTGTTTAGAGCGTATGCAGGAAAGAGATATAAACATAAGTGATGTGGAATCCTGTTTACAGACAGGAGAAATCATAGAAGATTATCCAGATGATTTTCCACACCCCAGTTGTCTTATTTTCGGATATACAAAAGGAAACAAAATATTGCATATTGTTGTTGGTTCGGATAACAGTACTTTATTTTTCATAACTGCTTATTTTCCAAACACAGATAAATTTGAAAAGGACTTAAAAACAAGAAAGGGGCAATAGCTATGTGTATGTATTGTAAATGTAAGACCACAATTCCATCTTTCACAACGCATGTAGTAAATTATAAAAACTGTATTATCATCATTAAAAATGTACCTTGTGAAGAATGTGAACAATGTGGAGAGAAGTATTATTCAAATGAAGTTGCTAAACAGCTTGAAAGCCTTGTCAATGTTGCTAAACAGCTTATGCAGGAAATAGCCATTATTGATTATTCAAAAGCCGCATAACTAAACAGAACAACAGGCAGCAGCATTACAACAAAGAAATGCCGCTGCCTATTATTTTACTGTTTCTTTACATTTCCCGCAATGTACAAAACCATTCAACCGGCCAGCTTACTACCCCTCCAGCACCCTCTTTTTGTAACTGTCCAACGCATCCTCCGGCAGGACCTTTCCTTCATTCGTATCAACTGTGCTGTTTCGTTCTTTGATGATCGCCATAAGAGCCCGCCCCGCTTCTTCGGTTGTATCGGAAAGAACGCTTACTCCATTCGCCGCCACAAGGCAAATAGCCAGGCAATGAATTTTCTTGTGCTGCTTTCCCGTATCAATGTAATAGGTGTAGTCGCTAAAGCAGCAGGCCTTTAAACTATCCACACGCATGACGGTCTGGGCCGGGTCAGCCAAATAAATATAATCCCTTGTAAGTAACCCATCCTTGTTCGTAGCATTGGAAAGCATCCTGTCCAGCCCTGCCGTCAGTTTCAGGATATAGCAGTCCGAAGCTGCCGCCTGCCGTTCGAACTCCTCTATTTCACTCACCGGCAGCTTGCTGTGCTTGGCGGAATCCGCTATGTAATCCCCCCGCTTTTTCCGGCTCCCTTTGATTAAAAGCACCAGTACGAGCAGGCAAACCAGCACTATTACTCCGAAAAATCCGCAAATCACAATTCCAACGCTCAACATGTCATCCTGCCCTTCGGCCATAAACTTAAGCGTTCTGCGGATTCCCCACACCAATCCATACAGCGCCGCCGCAAAAAACAGGCCGAAGAAAAATAGGCCGCCGATACTTCTCCGTTTGACAGTTTTCATTGCCCCTTCAAATACAGAGCCTTCAGGAAAATGTTTCCGGGCATAATCATCATTCATTTTTGAAAAAAAATCTGCCATAAAAATCCTCATTTCTGCGCTGCTTTTACGCATAAGCGACTTTGTGGCAAGCAGCGCGCAGACACAAATCGCCGTGTGAAAAATCTATTTTTCACACTAGTACATTATTAAACACCAGATTAGTATATCATAAGATGCCAGGCACATCAATATCTTCCGCTCGCCCCCAAAATCCTCATATATTGCTTTACATATTCCTGCCTCCCTCCTCTCCGTTTGCAGCACCCCAGAGATTACCACTGTGGACAACCACGTAGAATTTATGTGCGTTACAGCAGTCTCCCTGCTGATGCAGGTTTTCGACGGAAAGGATATTCCCGCCCAAACTATGTTCACCGGCAATATTATCAGCCAGGCCACCACTCACATATAAAATTCCGATATACTTTGGCAGTTCCATGATTAAAATGGTCAATATGGAGGGTAAGGCAATCAATATTGGCCTGGTATAGAATTTTCCTCTTTTTTTCTTAGCATCATTCCGAATTTCTTCTTGCATTTGTGTACATTCAGAGTCCACCAGGTTCCTTTGTGAAATACCTCCGAGGCAATAGCGCAAACTGCAAATAGAAATAAGAAGCCTTCGTAAACTCTGAGGAATGTAGACCATTCTA
>BLLT01000224.1 GCA_011958945.1 Lachnospiraceae bacterium
AGTATCAGTGCCGCCGCACTTATCAGCAAGTAAACTGGTTCAATATATCAAGGGGAACACATCCAGAAAATTCCAAATGAAATATAAAGAATTAAGTAAAGAATTCTGTGGGCAGCATTTGTGGGCAAGAGAATATTTTTTGGCAAGCAGCAGCAATGTAACAGATGAAATCATCAAAGAATATATAAAAAATTAGGATTTACAAGAGAGAAGCAAATCAGATAACATTGAGATCGGATAAAAGTAAAGTATATAGGAATAAAATAGAAGAGGAACAACTTTAGGCTGCTTTAGCAACAGACCGAACCTTCCGGCTTTAGCCGGTAGTGGTTCAGTTTATCACCCAATCAGGCGAAAAGCAATTTTCATTCATACATTTTCCCCTATCCCAAAGCATATATATAATGAAAGAAACGTCACCGGGTATTTTTCATTGAAAACTTTCATTCACTCTCGTAAATTAAAAACATCCCTATGTGCTATCGCGCTGTTTTTGGCCTTTTCTGCAGCAGCGGTTTTCCTTTTAAGCAAGGACGCACGGCGGTTCAGGCGCTTTTGCGATGATTTTTTCATCTCAGAACTGACTGGAAATACGCTGAATATGCACTATATTGTCGCCAACCCTGCAAACTATGGTATAGAATCCTATACCCCTGTTCTGCCTTCTTATTCCCAGGAACGGAAAAATAATTCCATACAGGAACTCACATCCGCCTTAGAAACATTACATTCTATTAACAGCGAAAAACTGGACGGAAAAGGCAATTATGCCTACCGGCTAATGCTTCCTTATCTGGAAAACGAAAGAAAAGGCATGCTGCTTTATTATTATGCCAACCCGCTTTCCCCATCCTCAGGAATGCAGTCACAGCTGCCCATTCTTTTAGCGGAATATACTTTCCGCAGCAAACAGGATGTAGCGGATTACCTAGCCTTATTGGACCAGACGGATACATATTTTGAGGGAATCGGGGAGTATCTTCACGAACAGGCCAAAGAAGGGCTCTTTATGCCCGATTACTCTGTGGAAAAAGTGATTGAGCAATGCGATACTATAATGGATAGGGCTTCCCTGGAAGCAGGCACTCACTTTCTGAACACTACTTTCGAAGAAAGGTTGGATGGTTTACTGGAAAAGGGAGTTATCACCGAAAAGGAAAAAGCCTCCTACCTGTCCGAAAATTCCAGACTGCTCACTACCGTGATGCTTCCTGCCTATGAGAAGCTGGGCGATGAGTTGATTATTTTGCAGGGGAGCGGGAAAAATGAACGAGGGCTTAGTTGTTATCCCAAGGGAAAAGAATATTATCTCTATCTGGTACGTTCCAATACCGGCTCCTACCGGGATATGAAAGAAATAAAAATGCTTCTGCTCCAGGATTTTAGCAAAAACTTCGATGCGATGCGCGCCCTGCTCCAGTCGCATCCGGAACTCGTCTCTTCCACCGCTCTTCCTGACAGTCCTTTTGTTTATGAAGAACCTAAAGATATGCTGAAAAACTTACAACAAATGATGGTTTCGGATTTTCCTGCCCTGTCCGATGTTGCCGGGGATACCATGCCTGTCTGCACGGTAAAATCCATCTCTAAGAATCTGCAGGAATACTGCAGCCCGGCCTTTTACCTCACGCCTCCTTTGGATGATATAAAAGAAAATGTGATTTATATCAACCCCAGGAATAACCCTTATGGGGTGGAGCTCTATACTACCCTGGCCCACGAAGGATATCCCGGACACCTTTATCAAACCGTATACAGCCAGCTCTTTTTCCAGAAAACCGATGTAAATCCTGCCCGCTGCCTGCTTTCCTATGGCGGTTATGTGGAGGGTTGGGCCATGTATGTGGAACTGAAAGCCTATGACTATGCCAAACTTCTTATGGCACAGGCTGCCCCGGAAACCGGAGCCCTCTATGACTTATATAAATTGGACCGGCAAATTCAGCTATGCCTCTATTCATTGTTGGATATCGCCATCCACCATGAAGGCGCTACCTATGAGCAGGCGCACAAAATACTTTCCTCCATAGGAATATCCGACCCCGCCACCACCCGTTCCATCTATGAATATATTGCGGAAGAGCCCACCAATTACCTGAAATATTACCTGGGCTATCTGGAAATCGCAGACTTAAAGGCGGAAGCACAAAAAATATGGGGAAATGCTTACAGCGAGTACCGTTTCCATAAATTCTATCTGGAAAACGGCCCCGCTGACTTCACTAATTTACATTTAGAGCTTTCAAAATCTGCTGCCCGCATTTCCTAATGCTTTATGCGGGCAATTTTTATATCCTTTATCTCCATGCCGCTTTGCCTTGAAAAGAATTTCAGGCTGCAGCCATCCTTGCCGATAGGATTCAACTCTACCTGGAATCTGGTCCAGCTGCGGGCTGCCCCTGCCAGGGAGAGGGTCTGTATCAGTTGGTGGTCCTGCCATATGGAAAGGGCAAGCTGAACAACATCGTTCTCCACGGCGGACCGGCAATACATTTCCAGTTGGTAATCCCCTTTTTCTTTTACCAGAATACGGAAATAAGAAGCTTCCCCATCGCCCAAACGAATCTCTTCCGGCCTGATTTCCGCCTGCTGATTTACCTCTATCTCCTTTGCCTGCTGTATCATTTCCTCTTCCGGAGACGGACATTTTTCCAGTTCTTTGTCCAAATCGCTCTCCAACCCTTTCATCCTCCAATAGGATGGAGCAGTCATCAGATACTGGCAAATGTTATCGGCCACCCTGGCCAGTTCTCCCCTCGTCAGGCTGCCTTCTTCCAGTTTTTCCATAAGATTATCTTTGTTGGAATTGGATTTTGCATCTGCTGCCACCATATATAAATCGTTCTGGGCACGTATCATAGGAGCCATGTTCCGGCGGCTTCCTTCTTCACCTTCTTCATTTCCTTTTGCCCACCAGTCCGTCATTACGATACCGGTAAATCCCCATTCCTTTCTAAGAATGGTTGTTAAAAGGTCATAATTGCTGGAAGTCCAGATGCCGTTGACCGGGTTATAGGAACTCATAACGGAATATGCCCCGCCTTCCCTGACCGCAATCTCAAAGCCCTTCAGATATACTTCCCTCAGTGCGCGCTCCGATACCAGAGCGTTCACCTCATTCCTATGGGTTTCCTGGCTGTTGCAGGCAAAGTGCTTAATCGTTCCTGTCACCCCATACTTATGCAGGCCTTTCAGCTGCGCCGCCGCCATTTTGCCGCTGATGAAAGGGTCCTCCGAAAAATACTCAAAGTTCCTCCCATTTAACGGATTCCTATGTATATTCAGGCCTGGCCCCAACAGATTATCCACTTTGTTCTTCCTAAGTTCCAGGCCTTCCCACTGATATAATTCCTCGCAAAGCTGCTCGTTGAAAGTACAGGCCAGACATGTACCGTTTGGCATTGAAAAGGCCAGGTTTCCGCAGTCCAGGCGAATCCCGCTTGGACCGTCGCTGCAGCAGCCAATAGGAATGCCATATTTCAAAAGTTCTTCTGTCACCCCGCCAAAGGCGCCTCCCGTTCCCGGAGTAGTTTTTGGCGAATTCATGCCTTCCCCCCGGGTCAGCCACACCAACTCTTCATCGGTGAGCTGAGACAAAAATTCCTCCATAGAAACCGTTCCTGCTTCCACATCGGGCAGGCAGTAACCCATATCCCCTTTGTATGGCACTGTCTCCGGCAGGTTTTGATTCCGGCGTTCCATCGGGTTTACCGTACGCAAGGGCGTGTCCTCAATGACCGGCCTATAATATGATGTTCCGCCGTCCGCCGTTTTACCGCCGGCATCCGTCCGGCCCGCCTTCCTTAATTCCAGCGTTTCCTGTTCCATGCCCTCCGGCGGTATCATTTCCGGCCTCATCCTGCCAAAAGCTTTCGTGGGCGCCAGCGCCTCCTGCAATCTTTCTGCTACTAACAAATCCTGATAATAAGTGCTCCCCGCATATTCTCCGGAGCGCACATCCGTTCCCATCCAGAATTTATATTCGCCCGCTTCCAACACATAGCAGGAGCGGTATCCCGTAACCCCGGAATCATCATAAGATGCCAGGTTATATTTGGGAATCCGTATCGACAGTTCCTCTTTTTCTCCGGGCAGCAATTCTTTAGTCTTAGCAAATCCTACTAAAACCCTGGCCGGTTTCCCCAGCCTGCCCTGCGGCGGTTCACAAAATACCATTATCGTTTCCTTGCCTGCCGCCTTCCCCGTATTAATGACTGTACAACAGGCCGTAAACCCATCGCCATCGCGCTCTTCCTCTATCCTTTTATTTATACAGTCAAAAGTTGTATAAGAAAGGCCAAAACCGAAAGGATACATTACCTTATCTTTCGCAAAAGTTTCAAAATAACGATATCCCACGTAAATATCTTCTTCATAACAATTTTCTCTTTCATCGCCAAAATTTTTGGTGGAAGGATAATCTTCGATGTCATATGCGATGGTATCCGTCAGCCTGCCGCTGGGAGACAATGCCCCGCAAAGCACATCCAACACGCCATTCCCGCCTTCCTGCCCTCCCTGCCACACATACAGGACGGCGGACGGCTGGTATTTTTCCACCCATTTCATATCGATAATATTCCCCACATTTAGCAGGACGATGGTTTTTTCAAAAGCGCCGCACACCTTTGACACCATCTGCTCTTCCAGTTCTGCGAGCAGATAGCTTCCGGGCTTTGCCTCATTATCATGGTCTTCCCCCGCACTTCTGCCGATAACGATGATGGCCACATCGGATTCCCTGGCCGCCAGAGACACAAGTTCATCGGAAAGGGGCATTTCCTCCTGTACCCATGGCTCGTTTCCCCAACCCTTCCCTTTGTCATAGGGGTGTTCCTCCAGCCATTCCTCATAGGCCTTCCCTACCGTTTGATTCAAAATAAAACTGCTTTTTTCCATGGCATCCCGGATCCCTACCACATAAGCCGTATTCACCAGTCCGCCTGATCCTGTTCCGCTCTTATAATAATTGTACTGATTCCTGCCAAATACCGCGATTCTGCTCCCTTCCCCAAGCGGAAGCAGCCCCTCAAAGTTACGGAGCATTACGATTCCTTCCGCCGCAGCTTTTCTGGCTGTCTGCGCATACTTCCTTATATCATAGAGCATATTTACCTCCATTTCCGCGCTGTTTTTCAGCACACATCAACTTTGCGGATGCCGCGCTGGCACAAACTTGCAGAACTTTTACCTCTGTTTCCGCGCTGCATTTCAGTGCAGCCCGGCTCTACTTCCCCATCCGCTCTTCCAGCTTACCGATAACATTTTTAATACACCCGTCCTCAAACGGGCTTTGCAGTCCTACTTCTTTTAACATATCCGTAAAAAACCCGGAAGCCGAAAGCCTGCAAAACTTCAGATAGCTCTCCCAAGCCTTTTCATAGTCCTCATCCATCATCGCCTTATACTGAATCGCACATGTCTGGGCAAGGCAATAATCGATATAATAAAAGGGATAATCATAAATATGAAGCTGTCTCTGCCAAAAGCCGCCTTTGGCAAAAAAGGCATCCCCTTCATAATCCATATGAGGGCGGTATACTTTTTCCAGTTCCAGCCATGCCATCTTTCGCTCGTCCGGCGTCATCCCCGGATTCTCATAGACGATATGCTGGAATTCGTCCACCATGCAGCCATAAGGGATAAATGCCGCCGCATCTTCCAAATGCATATCCCTATAATCATCTGCTCGTTCCCCGAAAAACAGCCCAATCCATTTCTCCGAAAAAAACTCCATGGACATGGAATGGATTTCTGCCGTTTCCATGGTAATATCCCTGTGCTCCTGTATAGGGTCCATCCCGGCCAGATACCCCTGGAACGCATGGCCGCATTCATGGGTAATCACATCCACATCCCCGCTGGTTCCGTTAAAATTAGCAAAGATAAAAGGGGCACCGTATTCCGGCAGGAATGTCATATAACCGCCCGCCTTTTTCGTCTTTCTTCCCAACACATCGAATAGCTGGTTCTCGGTCATAAAGTCGAAAAATTCCTTTGTCTCCTCAGCCATTTCCGAATACATCCTCTTCCCCGCCTCCACGATTTCTTCCGGGGTGCCTATGGGTGCAGGATTCCCATTTGGGAAAAACACACCTGTATCAATATAGGAAAGTTTTTCCAACCCCAAACGCTTCCGCCTTCTCTCATGCATCCGCTCTGCAAAAGGAACAAAATACTCCTTTATCTGGCGCCTGTAATTCTCCACCATTCCCTTATCATAACAGTTCCTGTTCATGCGGTAATAGCCAAGCTCCACATAATTCTCATACCCCATCTGCTTCGCCTGCTCTGTCCTGTTCTTTACCAATTTATCATAGATATCATCCAGTTCCTCTGCTACTGATGTAAAATAAGCACTGTACTTCTCATAAGCCCTTTTTCTGACATTTCTGTCACTGCTTGTCAAATAAGGCTTCAATAGAGAAAGATTCAATATCTCCCCTTCCCATTCGATTTCCGCCGAGGCAATCAGCTTATCATACTTTGTTGTCAGGGCATTTTCCTCCTGCATCAAGGGAATCAGCTTTTCATCAAATGACTTTAGCTGCAGTTCTATATTTTTAAAGGCCACCTTCCCTATTTTCCCCTCCAGATAGGAGCGGTAAGGGGATTCGTACATTCCCCTCTGATATTCCACCGTCAGATTGGCCAGCTTAGGCTGTATCTCATCATAATACTCCTTTTCCCCATTATAAAACTCATCCGTCGTATCAATATCATGGCGGATATGGGCAATAGTCATCATGGTACCCACTTTATTATTTAGTGCATAATATCTCTCATGTACTTTAAACTGCTCTTCTCCGCTCAAAGCCGCCTGGAAATCCGCTATAATCTGGCGGTACTCCTTCTCCGCTTGGGCGTATTCCACCCTTTCATAGGGCATATCCTGAAATTTCATACTAACCTCCATTTCTGCGCTGCTTTTGCGCATAAGCGACT
>BLLT01000225.1 GCA_011958945.1 Lachnospiraceae bacterium
TAATCGGGGCTATACCGCCTAATCTGAAATTACTTCCCTCTAACCGTAAACATTTGATTTTGCTGTATTTTCAAGGGTTTCAATGTGTTATGTATTTTCTTTGCAGCAAAGACATTTTTACTTATTTCGGCATAATTGGGTATAACTCGGCATAGATTGTCAATCGTTTGGTCTATAAGTTGGTCTAAAAATCAATATTCGTAGACCACGCTATCTTTCACATGCCTTTTCCATCTCTTCACCCAAATCTTCAAACTATAAATGGGTATATGTTTTAAGCGTTACACCGATATCCGAATGCCCCATAATGTACTGCAACTTTTTAGGATTAACACCAGACTTTGCCATATTGCTACAAAATGTATGCCTTGCTACATGTGGGGTAATCACTGGAAGTTCTTTCTTGTAAATCTTATTATACTTCTCACGAATACGTTGAAAGTATTTCTCCCAATGCAAAGCAACCATCGGCTATTATTTTTGTCCAGATACAGAAATCCGCACTTGCCATCAATCATAGGTTCAATCTTTGGTTTCTTGCATTTCTCCAAAATACGTTTAAAACATTCCCTCACTTCATCAGATATAGGCACATATCTCACGCCTTTTTCTATCTTAGGCGTTTCTATGACATATTCCATATCCCTTTTCCTCTGTAATTGATGATCGACTCTGATTTTATTATCCTCAAAATCAATATCATCTTTTGTCAATCCACAAAATTCTGAAATGCGCATTCCCGTGTGGAAAAGGTTTAGACCTCTTCGTAATACTTGCAGTAGACATTGTCGTCATGGATGAATTTTAGGAACTTCCGCATCTGGTCTTTTGTAATGGTTTCCCTCGTCACGCTGTCATTGACCACCACCCCGGCAAGCCCAAAGCCGAAGGGTTTCTTCATCAGCACGTCATCGTCAACCGCCATCTGGAAAGCCGGGCGCAGGACGCCCCGCACGGTCTTTACGGTGCTGTAATACCTCCCGTCCTGCTGGAACTTTATCAGGAACCGTTTTGCGTCCGATGTCTTGACCTGCGATATCTTCTTGTCATTAAAAGTTTCGCTTTTCAGGATGTTCTGTACAAATTTGTAATTCATTAGCGTGTTTGGCTTGGCCGCCGTTTTCGTTGCAAGGTATCGCTCCACCAGTTCCCTGTTCTGGCCTCTGTCTCAAGGGAGACCTGCTGGAGCTCTGTCTCGAAACCCACTTTTATTCCGCCAACAGGCGTAGCTACAACAGTTCCCTCTAACGCTCTTGAGACTGTGCATTCCTCCATCCCCAGCCTTATGGTTGCCAGAGAATCATTGAGATCAGGTATTTCCATAGCCGCTATATAAGCGACTTTTGCCTACAAGTATATACTCTCAGGCAAAACAACCCCAGAACAAATGTTCGTGCCCCGCTAATGTAAAAATATCCCTAAAAGCACACCGAAATAATGTAACTTTGAAATCTATGTAGTACCAAAAGTGCCGTGTTTACGGGCTTTGTAGGCTTTCCGTGTCTGTATCTGCCGGGAAAGGAGACACTCTTGGAAACCAGAGATCTCTCTCCCATTTTTTTACTATTGAATTGTTGCTTATTTTAAACATGAAATATTAAAAGTAAACAACAATTCAATAACGACCTTCTCAAAAATTTCATTTATATCTTTTATTAATTCTCTCGCCTCCATGCTTACCTCTCCGATACCTCCGGCATTGAACTTTACATTACCGAAAACAATCCCAAGACCCTCAATTCCCTCCTGCGAAATGGAAACTTTCACCGCATTGTCTGCCTTCGGTTGCGGCGCATCCTTTTCCTTCTCCTGCGGACTGGCCACTCTGTTATTCTGATACCATCCGCTTGCTGCACTCGCCTGGCTTATATTTCCCTCTATACTTACTGACATATCAAATCCTCCATTTCCAAATTTACGCCCTGAAATCCACTCCGCCGAGCGTTCCATCAAGCTGGTCTAAAATTCCCGTGTCAAAGGCGTCCCCCGGTTTCCATCCCGGATTGTTTTCCCTCACCAGCTTCTCCATCCTTGTGGCATAATCCCCTGCCATTTTAATCAATGTCCATGAAGCGGATGCACATTCTTTTGCAGAAATGGTACTCAAAGACTTATTAACTACATCATGCCTTTTGCTTCCCTCTGGTATCCCTTTTCCATTGGTGCTAATGAAATCCTACTTCACTACTTCTGCCAAATCTGCTTTTACCTGTTCCGACACAGGCACGATTTTTTTGTAATCACTTCTTCCTTTAAGGCATCTTTCAGCGTGTTCTTTGGAAAAGCATGGAACGCCATCCTCGTTATAATACAAATAACTGTGCTTATACTTCACCCCTCCACTGACATTCGCACCAACCTGCGGTTGATCTTTCACAGTGGTTTTGCCTGCATCCTCTTCCTGGGCAGCTTCTATAATCGTCCGGATAGCTGTGTCATTCAGATAAATTGTTCCGTCTTTGGATTCAGACATTTTTCTTCCAGTTTTTCCTGAAACTCTTTCTGTTTTTCTGCCGCTTTTTCTCTTATTTTTTCAATATGTTTTTCTATATTCTCCCGTGATTTCTCACTAAGTTTTTTATAGAAGGTATTATCATGCTATGCCTCTCTGTCCACATAAACATAACTGGCATCATACGAGATCATCTGATGAATACTGCTCCCATAATCCAGAATACCGGCATTCCCCTCACTGTCATATTCATGTGTCGTCCTCCCGCTGCCCTGTATGCACACCCTGTCGCGGATATCCTCCATATCCGCCCGGAACTGTTTCTGGCAGACTGTCAGGAAGGGGTTCACCCACAAAAGGCACCGTAGGGCGTTCCATGCAAGCCCACAGGACTTCCATAATCTGCTATTCACTCGGTGTAATCTCTTCCTTTCCCATACCGTTTCCTTCCTTTCGATTTTTATTTCCATTTTATATATCGGTTAATTATTGTTAATGACTAAGAAATGTTGACGTTTTGCATGGAAGGCTCTTACACCACCACCCGAATATGGCATATCGCCATTCGTCTGATATAGGGGCGGCTGCCCCTGCAAGGCGGCGCAATCGCAAACCGCCTTGTAGGCATATTAACTCTGTTTCCCCCGCTTTCCAACAGGCAGACCGCCGCATACAGTTTAAATACTGCCCTTTATCATATATCAAGTCCTAAAACATTTCTTCTACATAATCGATCATTGGATGTAACTTTCCGCTATGCAGCATATCAATTAAGCCGTCCCGGTCTACCCACTGGATACTGATAACTTCTGTTTCCTGCATTTTTATCTCGGATATATCTATATCAGCATGAAACAACCATACATCATAAAAATCCTGGACATCTTCCCTTCTGATCTGATAGATCATTTCTGCTTTGAACGGATTCAGAATTATTCCTAATTCTTCTCTGACTTCCCGCACCGCACCATTCAGGCTGTCCTCCCCCGCAAGGACAGAACCGCCCGTACATTCCCAACAAAGCGGGTATGTTTTTTGAGGATGGCGCCGGGAAAGCAGATACTGCCCCTGACTGTTTACGATCCATGCGCTGACAGTAAGATGATATAACCCCTTCGGAACAGGTACGCCGCGCGGCAGAACCTTCCCCGTCTTTTCTCTTTTGCCATTATACAAATCCCACATTTCCAGCATATCTATTTCCCCCTGTCCGGCAAAGGTGCATCAATGTTCATTCATAACTTCCTTTCCCAAAAACAGTGATTTTAAATCGGCTGCGGACTTTTTTATATCAGGCTTGGCAATCACGGCGGAAACAACAGCCAGGCCGTCAACTCCCATCGGCCTGAAAAGCATTGCATTTTCCCTGCTGATGCCCCCGATCACAACAATCGGTATATCAACTGCTTTGCGGATTCTTCCAAGTTCCTCCATAGATACAAAACCCGCATCCGGTTTTGTCCCTGTCGGGAACATAGCGCCCACGCCCAGATAATCAGCTCCGGCCTTAACCGCATCTATGGCTTCCACAGCGGAACCAACAGAAACACCAAGCAGCATATCCTTCCCGATCACTTTCCGGGCAATATCCGCAGGAATATCCCGCTGCCCGATATGTACACCGCCTGCTCCCGTTGCCATAGCAATGTCGATACGGTCATTTATGATAAGCGGTATGCCGTATCTGTCAGTAATCTTTTTTATTTCCAATGCCAGCATATAAAAATCTAATGCCGGAATCTCTTTTTCCCGGAACTGTACCAAAGTACAGCCGCCGATGACCGCCTGCTCCACTGCTTCTCCCAGAGTCCTGGTACTCATACGCATACGGTCTGTCACAAGGTATAAAGAATAATCAGGTTTCATTCTCCACCATCCCTTTCTTCCTGCAGGCCATATTGGTAGAGGTGCCAGAAATGATGTGTCGGGCCACAGCCTTTCCCTATTTCAAGGGAATGCTCAATCGCCATTGTCACATAATCCTTTGCTTTCTGGACTGCCTCCCGTAACCCCATGCCCCTCGCAAGCTGTGAAGCAACCGCGGAGGAAAAGGTACAGCCTGTTCCATGCGTATTTTTCGTATCAATCCGGGCGGTGTCAAAATGACAGATTTCCTTCCCGTCAAACAGGACGTCCACCGCATTCCCTGCTGCATGGCCGCCTTTGACAATAACCGCCCTGCATCCCATTGTGTGGATTGCTTTTGCGGCTTCTTCCATGTCCGCAAGTGTTCTGATCCTGTCTCCCGTTATTTTTTCTGCTTCCGGAATATTCGGTGTCAGTACGTCAGCAATCGGGATAACCGTCCCAATCAGCGTTTCAATTGCCGCAGGCTCCATGAGCGGGCAGCCGTTCTTGGCATACATCACAGGGTCAACCACAATATTTGCCGGGTGGTAATATTTCAGTTTTCCGGCAACTTCCTCCATACAGTCTGGTGTGGAAAGCATACCGACCTTCACCGCATCAACCCCTATATCCTCGAAAACGGCATCTATCTGTTTTCCAATCATATCTGCGCTGATGTCCTGAATGCCAATCACCCTGTCTGTGTTTTCTGCCACAACTGAAACAATGACGCTCATGCCATATACACCATGCGCGGAAAAAGTCTTTAAATCTGCCTGTATGCCCGCACCGCCGCTACAGTCAGAACCCGCAATACTCAATACCTTTTTCATTGTATGATCCTCTCCTTTGCTGCTTTTGGGAAAACAATAAATAAAGTTCCGCTGCCCACCGATATGCTGCTCTCCCTGCCAATAAATTCATTGCTTACCCCGATAGGAAATGTATTTGTCAATGTTGCATTATTTAGCTCATATTTCAAGCCGCACAGGGTTACTCCCTCCGCTTTTTCGGAACAGGAAAATACGGATACATACCCGCATGGGATTTTCCCAAAACAAAGGCTGCCATTGGTCATTGCCGTAATGACAGTGCCATTGTCGAATAAGAAACCACGCATATTGTTGGCGGATAAATAAGCAATCACCTGTAAATTAGCCATCGTGTGGTCTATGCGCCCGCCTGTCCCGCAATAAATGTGGAAACTGGTATATCCTGCCATGATGCCCTCGCGGACAGCCGCAAGTGTATCGGTATCGTCCTTCTCTGCACTTAACGCTATGGTTTTGGAGTGTCCCGGAATATATTTGAGGGTATCAAAATCTCCGATTACAAGGTCTGCCCTGATACCCTGCTTCTCCAGATAACGCAGCCCCGCATCGGCAGCTATCACAAAATCCCCCGTGGCTGGCTGAAAATCAAGCCCGAAATTTTCACCAGCACCTACCACATAACAAATCCTCTCCTTCATGCCCTTTTCCTCTTGTAAGCCATATTCCAAAAATCAAGTTCCATATAACCCGCCTTTTCAAAAATATTGCCCAGCTTTTTCTGGTCAGCTTCAGAAAGGCTCCCACACTTCCTATCTGCAAAGTCACACCATTCCTTGCAGCTTTCAGCATATTGGTCATCGGCATAATCATGAATGAAATCCCAATATCGTGATTTCCGGCTTTCCGGTTCATCTGCAAGTTTACGGAATATGTAGCTGTAACTCAGCATACACGGGAGTACCGCCATGAGTATCTCACACCCATTTCCACGCTCCGCAGTTTCAAACAGGAAATCAATATAATTCTGGTTTTCCGGCAACGGATCAATAAATTCTATGTCATCATCCGTCATACCGAACTGCCTAAGATAGTTCAGCCGAACAACCGACTCTGTATCCGTAACAAAGTTCAGGATAGAATAGTAAAGCTGGATTTCCCTTAATGTTTCCGCATGGTATATTGCCTTGCCATACACACGGGCATAATTTTTCAGGTAGATACTGTCCTGTACTATGTATTCCTTAAAATCTTCAATGGTCAGTTTTCCATCCTTCATATCCTGCACAAACATGGTGGCAATACACTTGTCCCAGACAGGTACATTCCGTTTCAACACCCCTTCCATAAATGACATTCCCTTTTCCTCCTTGTGAAAAAAATAGAGCTTCCAAATCATCAGAAGCTCTTTCAGACGCAGTACGGCATAAGAAATTGCTTCCCTACGCCGGTATTAGCCGACAGGTCAAGAGGTCAGGTCTTACCTTTTTCAACTTGTTCAGTTCCCTCGCAAACACATATCATTCATATTCAGTTAAAAACAAAAAGGATATTCCGTGTGCAGGGAACATCCTAAAAAATACGGTATCGTATCATTCAGCTCCCTACGTTGGTATTAGCCAACAGGTTCAAAGGGTCAGGTTTTGCCTTCTCAACTACACTGTAGTCCCCCTGCTTGGAGAATAGTATAGGTGATATGGGATTAAAAGTCAATAAAATTCTGCGGGAATCCGAATAAGTGGCCTCCCCGAAATACTTCTTTACAAGCTCCATTGATTTCTTTATCAGCACGCCCGAACAGGACTTGTACCGAGGCATTTTGAATTTTTCCACCAGGAGAACCTTATAACCTTTTTCCGCT
>BLLT01000226.1 GCA_011958945.1 Lachnospiraceae bacterium
AGGCAAACTTTAAAATGGGCGGATTCAGTGACAGCGAAGCCGTAAGGCTGAATAGTCATCAATTTCCTGACAGAAATTGGTGACACAGTTGACAAACCAGAGCGTAAATTCATATAATATTATTTGGTGATAAAATCACAATGTAGTTCACTTATGAAAAAATTAGGAGGAGGTAGAGAAAAATGAAAAGCATTCGGACAAAAATCACCCTGTGTCTTATGGTGACAGTCCTGGCCACACAGCTTGTGGTAGGAGGATGCAGCATTACACTTAGCTACAACAATACTATCTCAACTGTGGATCAAATGATGAGTGAGACTGCAGTTCTCGCGGCAGAACGCATCGAACAGGAACTGATTGCCTATAAGAATGTGGCCATGGACACTGGCTGCGTTCCACAGCTTCTTGATGAAACGGTTTCATTGGAAGAAAAGCACTCAATCATAGATGAGCGTGTCAGTATGCATGGTTTTCAACGCGGGAATATCGTTGGTGCGGATGGTATCAGTATTTTCGATGGAAATGACTATTCCGACCGTGAGTATGTCAAACAGGCAATGCAGGGCAATGTCTATGTATCGGAGCCGTTAATCAGCAAGATAACAGGGGAACTTTCCATCATGGTGGCGGCGCCTGTTTACAAGGACGGAATTAAGGGAGAGGATATTGAAGGCGTAGTTTACTTCGTTCCCAAAGAGACTTTCTTAAACGATATCGTTTCTTCAATTAAGGTCAGCGAAAACAGCCGGGCATATATGCTAAACCGTTCTGGCGATACAATCGCAGATATTACCCTGGATACGATTACTGTCCAAAATATTGAAAAGGAAGCGGAAAGTGATTCTTCTCTGAAAGAATTAGCATCCATCCATGCCGCCATGCGGGAAGGCGGGAATGGCTTTGGAAGCTATAAAAATGGAAAAACGGGTATGTTTGCAGCTTATGCACCGGTAAACGGCACGGACGGATGGAGCGTGGCAGTGGTTGCACCGCAGGCCGATTATCTGGCTACTACATACTTTGATATCGCCATCAATCTGGTTATGATGGTAGTTGCTATCCTGCTTTCCATCATAGTAGCCTTGAAACTGGCTAACAGCATTAGCCGGCCCATGAAGGCCTGTGCAGATCGTATGCGCCGGTTGGTGGAGGGTGACCTGGAATCTCCGGTTCCAAAGGTGGCTAACAAAGATGAAACCGGGATGCTGGCACAGTCTACTGCGGAACTGGTGGAAGGCCTGTCGGCGATTCTCCATGATATTGGCTACCTGCTGGGCGAGATGGCTAATCAGAATCTGGATATCCAGTCACGGAACCGCGAGGCTTATGTAGGTGATTTCCAGAGTATCCTGCATTCCATGCGTAATATGAAGGTAGAATTAAGCGAGATTCTCTATCGAATTAATACTTCTGCCGACCAAGTATCAAGCGCCAGCTATCAGGTATCTTCGAGTGCCCAGGGATTAAGCCAGGGTGCTGTGGAACAGGCCAGCTCCGTAGAAGCGCTGGCGGCCCGGCTCAGTGAGATTTCCAATCAAATAAAGGATACCGCTGACAGTGCACGGGAAGTGCGTGAACAGACCCATGACGCAGGGGAAGGCGTTGCCGTCTGCAACAGGCAGATGCAGGAACTGATGAATGCTATGGAAAAGATTCATTCCAGTTCGGAAGAGATTGGCAAGATTATTAAGACTATAGAAGATATTGCATTCCAGACCAATATATTGGCATTGAATGCAGCGGTAGAGGCTGCCAGGGCAGGCAGTGCGGGCAAAGGCTTTGCCGTTGTGGCAGAAGAAGTCCGCAATTTGGCCAGCAAATCCGCAGAAGCTTCCCAGAATACCGCCATGCTGATTACACATTCTACAGAAGCGGTACAGACAGGCACGGAGATTGCAAAACAAACGGCAGATGCTCTGGTACATGTGATAGATAACATCCAGTCTATGGTTGGCTCTATTGACCAGATTTCTGCAGTGACAAACGAACAGTCCGAGGCCGTCCTGCAGGTTAACGAAGGAATCAGCCAGATTTCCACTGTTGTACAAAGCAATAGCGCTACGGCACAGCAAGGTGCGGCAGCCAGCGAGCAGCTTTCTGCAGAGGCGGTTAATCTGAAGCAGCTGGTAGACCAGTTTACTCTTTCCAGGGATTAGGGAGTATGAAGACAAACAGGTAATGTGTGATGTGTAAATTGACGCCGATTTAGAATATAGAATTGTATATTGAAACAGAAGGGTTGCTGCTGATTGGCAAAAGCAATCAATATGTGGCATGAACATCTATGATGTACATCTATGATACACATCTATGATACTGCACCATATATTGCTGAACTGCCGAATTATGCATCAGCCCTTCTTTATATATGCAGGCTCATGCAAAAGTGCAGAAAGTGCCGGAAAATACGCCATAAACCGGGTAAACAGTATTTGGGAAAGGAACACAAAAAATACGAGAAGCATATGCTAAAGTATAAAATATGAAGCTTTTAACTTTTAGCAGGATGTTAAAAAAGAAGGCGGAGGGCAGTGGTGGAAATGGGTAAAAAAGTACTGTATGAAGGGCCGGACATTTCTTATCATAACGGATGTGTAAATATAAAAAAAGTAAGAGATGAAGGCTACAAAAGGGTAGGAATCCGTGCCGGGTACGGCAGGGGCAACGTGGACCAGAAATATGGCATGAATGCACTGGCCTGTTATAATTTATGCGTGGATGTGATGTTGTATTGGTTTTCTTATGCATATTCCCCGGCTATGGCGGCAGCGGAGGCAGATTATGCCATAGAGCAGGCCGCCAGGTATTGGAAAAGGTGTCCAATCGCGTATGACTGCGAATATGATACCATTAATTATGCCCGGAAGAATGGTGTAAATATTACAAAACAGCTGGCTACGGACATGGCTATCGCTTTCCTTAAGCGGGTTCAGGAAAAAGGGTATACCCCTGTCCTGTATACGAACCGGGCTTACTTAAGGGATTATTTTGACATAAAGAGAATTACGGAAGCGCTGGGCAAAGTATATGTCTGGTATGCCAGATATACAACCAGGCTCCAGGGCAGCGAAGAAGATACTGCCGACATCTGGCAGTATACATCTTCTGGGAGAATCCCTGGCATATCCGGGAAAACAGATATGAACCGATATTATACTGACTTTTCAAGCCAGACATGCGTCAAGACTGACAGGAAAGAAAAATGTAATTTGAATATTAAGTGGTTTCAGCAGGCGGCAAATGCAGACGGATTTAGGGATGCCAATGGGAAGGCATTGGAAGAAAATGGAATTAACGGGGAAGAGACACAGTATGTGTGCAGCCTGATAACGCTTAAAGCCAAAAAGGTTGACGGGAAATATGCGGTGGGATCAACCGGCCATGTAGTGAAATGGTGGCAGGGAAGATGTAATGAAATCTTAGGGAAGAGCCAGGCCGTGGATGGATTGTATGGAAGAACTTCCCGCCAGGAAACCATAGCCGTACAGAAAAAACTGAATCTGACAGTGGATGGGATAGCAGGGAAAAATAGTATACAGGCGGTATTTTACAATTAATTGAATCATTGTTAAATATTCGCTGTGAAATAGGATGATAGAATTTAGACTTGAATTTATAAAAAAATTATGTACCTAAAGAAGAAGATATTTGTTATAATGTAAAAAAGATGTAATCCCATGTTTCAGAAGGGCATTTGGATAAAAAGGATGCTGGTGAAAAGAAGCCTTAAAAGGGGTACGAGGGAAAAGGGGGAGAAGCAATGGGGATATACGTGAACCGGGGAAATGAAAGCTTTGCCAGCGCAAAGAATTCTGAGATTTATGTAGATAAGACCGGATTGATAGCGTATACCAACAAAGTATTGGATACGGAGCAAAGATATATTTGCAACAGCAGGCCCAGAAGGTTTGGGAAGTCCATTACGGCGGGAATGCTGGCGGCATATTATGGGCGGGGCTGTGATTCCGGGGAATTATTTGAGGGCCTGGAAATTGCCGGAAGCCCTTCCTTTGAAGAGCATTTGAACCGATATGATGTGATTCATTTGGATATGGCATATTTGCTGGTACAAAACAAAAATGCCGCAGATACAGTGGCCTTTATGCAAAAATGTGTGATTGATGAACTAAAGATTATCTATCCGGGTATCCTCACGGATGAGGACTGCGAACTTCCTTTTACTTTGTCTAAACTCAATGATGCCGCAGGGGCAAGGTTTGTGATTATAATAGACGAATGGGATGCCATATTCCGTGAGGCGGCTGCGGATGAGAGAGGGCAGCAGTGCTATATCCGCCTGCTGCGCGGGCTTTTTAAGGGGGAACAATCAAAGGATTTCGTTGCGCTTGCCTATCTTACAGGCATTTTGCCCATCAAGAGATACAGCAGTGAATCGGCATTGAACAATTTTAAAGAATTTACCATGCTCAGGCCTAAAAGGCTTTCGGAATATATCGGTTTTACGGAACGGGAAGTCAGGGAACTTTGTAAGATGTACCATATGGATTTTGAAGAGGCTGCCAGATGGTATGATGGATATTCTTTTCGGCAGATAAATCATGTATATAACCCGAATTCGGTGGTCAATGCCATGCTGGATGGGGAATATGACAATTATTGGAGCAACACAACGTCCTATGAATCGTTGCGGGAATATATCAGTTTAGATTTTGAAGGCTTGCGGGATTTGGTGGTGCAGATGCTTGCCGGGGGAAGGTGTGCGGTAGATGTGGATACCTTTCAGAATGATATGACCAGCTTTAGGAGTCGGGATGATGTGCTGACAGCCCTGATTCATTTGGGATATCTGGCCTACGATGCAGAGGCGGGGAAGGTCTATGTGCCCAATGAGGAAGTGAGGACTGCTTTTGCCAGAGCCGTGAAGGATACGGACTGGGAGTCGGTAGTGCAGGCCATTCAGGACTCGGACAAGTTGTTAAAGGCGACATGGAATAAGGATGCAGATTTGGTTGCAGAAGGTATTGATAAAGTACACAGGGAAAACACATCCATTTTACAGTACAATAATGAAAATGCGCTAAGCTGCGTGATTACACTGGCCTATTATAATGCAGTCAATGAATATACTCTGATACGTGAAATGCCATCCGGAAAGGGATACGCTGATATTATCTTTCTGCCCAGAAGGTGCTCTTCAAAACCTGCGATGATTATAGAATTGAAGTATGATCAGTCAGTTGAAAGCGCTATCGCGCAAATTAAAGAGAAGAGGTATCCGGATTCTTTAAAGGATTATCAGGGCAATATGCTGTTAGTGGGAATTAATTATAATAAAGAAAATAAGAAACATTCTTGCAGAATAGAGGAATGGGAACAAGATTGATATGTACTGAAATGCAGCGCAGAAATGGAGTAAAAAATGAAGAAAGGAAAAGTTAAAAATGCTGGATGGAGTAGAAAAGATATTTGAGGAAATGCAGCCCATGATGAAAAAGCTGAAAAAAAATTCGTATGAGAAGAATATGGTTCGGTTCAGGGAAGTGCATGGGCATTATTTTTCGGAAATGATGGACTATATGGAAGCGGCAGAGGATAAGGGGAAAGCAGCAGGGGAAATCGGGAAAGCCTTTGTGGATAAAGCAGAGGCGGCATATCAGAAGAAAGGGAAAATAGCCGGCAAAGTGCAGACGGATTTGAATTTCTTCATGATATACTATACATTCCCGGCCATTTTGATGACCCACAGCGATTATGCAAAGCAGGTGGCGGATGGCATCTGCGGCGAATGGGGAGCCCGTTTTAAGGACAGTAAGATAGGGTATGCGGATTATGATACCATTTACGGCGGGTTCAGGGAGAAGATATTTGGGATTTTGTAGGATTGAAACCTGGGAGAATCAAATAAGCGTCCTGTTTTTGGAACGTAAAAGCATCAGGAAGAAAATGGAACAAAATGCTTCCGGTAAGAAGTGGCACTGCAGCCGTAATAACGTTTAAAAGAAGCGGAAAAGTGCTCAATGCAGGAGTAGCCGGTTTCTTCCGCGATTTGAGTAATGGATAGTTCAGGGTTTTGTAAAAGGATGGAAGCGGCGGACATGCGGGCTTCCGTTTTTTTCTGTAAAAAAGTCTTGCCGTAATGCTCTTTTAACAGCCGTTCCGTCTGGCGGATGCCCAGCCCCAGCCGGGAGGCGAGGATATCCAAAGAAAGCGTGCGGTATTCATAGAGAAAGCATTCTTCGATAATCAAATATTTATTGTCCACCAAATTCGGGGTATCCGTATGGGGGGTACCCTCTATATTTCCTTCATAATTTCGTACAAGCTTAATAATCAGCTGCTTTAGCAGGATTTCAGCCTGGATGGAATAACCGGTATAGCGGTGTTCCAGTTCAGTAAAAAGCTGTATCATCAGGGGATGGATATCCTGGCTATCCTGCCCGAACCAGAAATCAATCTGCCGGAACCGGTTGACTAAGGCCTTTTCCGCAAGGGAAGCGGAAGGCGAGGTGCTGCGCCCTATTTTTAAATATATGCAATATTCGCACATAGGGTCTTTTCTGTCCGGAACCTGGGCATGCTCAATAAACGGCCCGGTGACAAACAGAGTGTTTGGCACGATGGGATAGCTGTTCCCATTGATAGAAGCGGTTCCATGGCCGGAAGGGATATAGTGTATCTCATAGCTGTTTTTGCTATGGCTATGGAGGGGGATGGAACGTTCAAAGCGCTCTAAGACAATGTTAGAGACATGAAAATCACATTCCCCCAAAATAAAATGCAAATCGAAACTATCCAGACGGGTGAGCATGGGAAATAGGATTCTCCTTTCCTTCGGGTTGTTGGTTTTATTATATTAGGTGAATGAAAAAACTGCAATTGTTATCAAAAAAATATGTTTAGTTAAGTAACAGTTCAGCCCAGGGCTTTGCACCAAGTGCAAAGCCCTGGGCT
>BLLT01000227.1 GCA_011958945.1 Lachnospiraceae bacterium
AACTCTTTTGACCCCAACATCATTTATATAAGGACAGTATAGATTTTTTTGTATTTTTGAATTAAAATGGGAAATGGGTATAGAAAAAACGTAATTTATCTTTAGGATGCTTTGTAAATGTTGCATAAAGAATGAAAAATACAAAGACATGGCGGGGATAAGAGAAGGAGTGGGGAAATGATTTCTAATCAAATTTTGCAGAACACAATTGACGGCTTAAAATCCATTGCAAGAGTAGAATTATGTGTTATGGACGTGGATGGGAAGGAAGTGGCCTCTACGGCGCCGGATATGGAAAACTGTGCGGGCGCAGCCGCTGGATTTGCGGGTTCCCCGGCGGATTCCCAGGAGATTCAGGGGTATCAGTACTTTAAGATATTTGACGAGCAGCAGCTGGAGTATATTTTAATAGCGGGCGGTGCAGGGGAAGATGTTTATACCATCGGAAAGATGGTGGCTTTCCAGATTCAAAGCCTGCTTGTGGCGTATAAGGAACGGTTCGATAAAGATAACTTTGTGAAAAACCTGTTATTGGATAACCTTCTTCTGGTGGATATTTATAGCAGGGCGAAGAAGCTGCATATTCAGACAGAAGTAAAACGAGTGGTTATGATTATTGAGACGGACAACAGCAAGGACAGCAATGTACTGGAAATGGTCAGGGCTAATTTTGGCGGCAATAGCAAAGACTTTATTACGGCTGTGGATGAAAATAATGTAATTGTGGTGAAAGACCTTTCCGAAGGGGAACCGAATAAAGAAATCGAAAAGTCCGCGAAAGCAATGGAAAATGTACTGATAAAAGAAGGCATGGAGGGAATCCGTATCTCTTATGGCACTATTGTGGGTGAAATCAAAGATGTGAGCCGTTCATATAAGGAAGCGAAAATGGCTTTGGATGTGGGTAAGATCTTCTTCGGCGAGAGAGATATCGTGGCTTATAGCGAGTTGGGCATCGGGCGTTTGATTTATCAGCTGCCCATACCGTTTTGCAAGATGTTCATTAAAGAAATTTTCGGAGGGAAAAGCCCGGACGATTTTGATGAAGAAACATTGACTACCATAAATAAATTTTTCGAAAACAGTTTGAACGTTTCAGAGACTTCCAGGCAATTGTTCATCCATAGGAATACTCTGGTATACCGTCTGGATAAGCTTCAGAAGAGCACGGGGCTGGACTTGCGGGTTTTTGAAGATGCGATTACCTTTAAGATTGCGCTGATGGTAGTAAGATATATGAAATATATGGAGAGTTTTGAATATTAATTTAAGGATTTGGCAAGTTCGCTTTGCGGACTTATGAATTGATGTGTCTCGTGATGCAGTTTACTAAAAGTAAAATAATTAGGTGGGTGAAATACATTGGTGGAAAAGGACAGAAAGAGGAGAAGGGGAAAACGGCAGGCAATTGTAGGTAATGAAATTATTACTCTCGAAAACGTGAGCAAGGCCTATGCCACAGGCGCACCGGCATTGAACGGTGTGGATTTACATATCAATAAAGGAGAATTCGTTTTTATTGTAGGTGACAGCGGCTCCGGCAAATCTACAATGATTAAACTTCTTCTTCGGGAACTGACCCCCACCTCAGGGAACATAAATGTGATGGGGTATGATCTGGTGAAAATCAAACATAGGAAGATTCCCAAATTTAGGAGAAACCTGGGAATTGTCTTCCAGGATTTCCGTTTGCTGAAGGATAGGAATGTTTACGAAAACGTGGCATTTGCCCAACGCATCATCCAGGTTTCCAATAAGGAGATAAAGAGAAATGTACCCAGTATTCTGGCTACCGTAGGACTGGCCGGGAAATATAAGGCGAAGCCCAAGCAGCTTTCCGGAGGGGAGCAGCAGAGGGTGGCTTTGGCAAGGGCGTTGGTGAACCGCCCGACTATCCTGCTTGCAGATGAGCCGACGGGTAATCTGGACCCTAAGAATTCATGGGAAATCATGAAGCTGTTGGAGCAGATTAACGAAAACGGCACTACTGTTTTAGTAGTAACACACAATAGGGAAATCGTAAATTCCATGCAGAAAAGAGTTGTCACAATGAAGAGGGGCGTCATTGTAAGCGACGAGGAAAAAGGCGGTTATATCGATGAGGATTAGTACTTTTTTTTATACAATAGGGCAGGGATTCCGGAATATAGTGAGGAATAAGCTTTTTACGCTGGCATCCCTGGCAACAATAGGTGCATGCCTGTTTTTGTTCGGCATATTTTATGCAATTTTAACCAATTTTGAGCATATTGTTAAAACAGCAGAAGAAGGGATTTCGGTTACCGTATTTTTCCATGAAGGAGTCAGCGACACAAGGATAGCGGAAATCGGGGATTTGATTTCCAGAAGGGTGGAGGTTTCCAATGTAGAATTTGTTTCGGCGGAGGAAGCCTGGGAAAGCTTTAAAGACGATTATCTGGGGGAATATGTGGATGGTTTCACGGAAAACCCATTGTCATCATCCTCCCATTATGTGATTTATTTAAGCGATGTATCCCTGCAGCCGGCTTTGGTCACCTACCTGGAGTCTCTTGAGGATATCAGGAGAATCAATAAATCGGAGATTACGGCTACAACACTGAGCGGTGTCAATGCTTTGATTGCATATGTTTCCCTTGGCATTATAGCTATTTTGTTCGCCGTGTCCATTTTCTTAATCAGCAATACAGTGACCATCGGTATATCTGTAAGGAAAGAAGAAATAAATATCATGAAATATATCGGCGCTACGGACTTTTTCGTCCGCTCCCCGTTTGTCATTGAAGGCATGATGATTGGGCTGATAGGATCGCTTTTGCCGCTGGGTATCATTTATGTTATTTATAATCATATGATTTTATATGTGACGGAGCGGTTTGCAATGTTGACCAAGGTATTAAATTTCCTGCCGGTGGAGACGATTTTCCAGACACTGCTCCCGGTATCCATTGCGATGGGCGTAGGGATTGGATTTATCGGAAGTATTGTTACGGTAAGGAAGCACTTAAGAGTGTAAAATACAGCCCCAAAAAGCTGTTTGTAACAGTGATTGATTAGGAAAGGTACTGCCATGAGAGGATGGAAAAGAACTTTGTGCGCGGTTTTGTGTATCCAGACGGTGTTCTGTCTGGCAGAGGGACATATATCCGGGCCGCGGAATGTAAGGGCATCCGGGTTGACAAATGACTTGATTAAGGAGAAAGAACAGGAAATCCAAAGTGCAAAGGAATTAAAAAAAGAACTTCAGTCAGACCTTACGGATGTAAAAAAAGTAAAAGAAGAACTGGAGGAGTCCAAAAAAGACCTGGCAGAATATGTGGAACGACTGGATGGGGAACTGGCAACGGTACAGGCCAAGATTGCGGATTTAAAGGAAAAAATAGAGGTAAAAGAGGCTGAAATTGTACAGACCCAGGAGGAATTGGAAGCGGCCATTGAGGATCAGGAGAACCAATATGCGGCGATGAAGAAACGGATTAAGTTTATGTACGAAAAAGGGGATAATTTGTACATGGAACTTATTTTTTCCTCCGAAAGCTTTGGCGAGATGTTAAATAAGGCGGAATATATTGAGATGCTTTCCGCCTATGACAGGAAGATGCTGGATAAATATGTGGAAACAAGGCAGCTAATCGAACTGTACAAGGAGCAGTTGGAAGAGGAACAGGCATATCTGGAAGAGGCGAAGGCGGGCGTGGAGAACGAAGAAGCTTCTTTGAATTCTTTGATTGATGAAAAAAAAGAAACCATTGAACGGGTAAGTGACGATATCGAAGCGAAAGAAGCCGCGATTGCGGAATACGAAGCATATATCAAGGAACAGAATGAAACGATCGCCATACTGGAAAAGGTAGTGGCGGAGGAAAAGGCGAAACTGGCAGAGGAAAGCAGGATAAAATATGACGGGGGAATGTTTAAATGGCCAGCGCCGTCCTATACGAAGATAACCAGTGAATTTGGCAATCGGGTTCACCCTACATTGGGGGTGGAGAAATTCCATAACGGTATTGATATGGCGGCACCGGGCGGTTCGCCGATTCTGGCGGCATATGATGGCAATGTGGTAGCGGCGGATTACAGCAATTCCATGGGGAATTATATCATGATAGACCATGGGGACGGCTTATATACGATATACATGCATGCATCGGCATTATATGTCTCGAAAGGGAGTTTTGTAGCAAAGGGGCAAAATATTGCGGCAGTGGGAACTACAGGGAGGTCTACGGGAAACCATTTGCATTTTAGCGTAAGACTGAATGGAAGTTATGTAAACCCCAGAAATTATTTTGGCAGTTGATATGGAGATGAAGGACAGTGAAATATAATTTGAACGGATACTTGAATAGTACTGATGGCAGCGGAAGCCCGGAGGGGAAGGGGAACGGAAGAAAGGAAAGGAAAAGCTTCCGCAATGGGATGTTCACGGGAGTGATTTTGTGCCTTCTCGTTCTATGCTGTGTTTACACGGTGAAACAGCTATATGGACTGCATAAGATGAGGATGGAAAGAATCATGGGCCAGACCGCGGAAGAAGACGCTAGAGGCCTGGTGAATGATGAGACGATGAGCAAGCTGGAAGTATTGGAGCAAGCTATTGAAGAATACTATTATCAGGAAGATGTGGATACATCACAGTTGATTAACGGGATGTATGAAGGGGTAATAGCTTCTTTGGGGGATCCCTATTCTACCTATTATACGGAAGAAGATCTGGCAGATTTGATGGATCAGACGGAAGGGATTTATTATGGTATCGGCGCTTATGTAGGAATGGATGCCCAGACCGGGATGGCTTATATCAGCGGTGTGTTCGAAGGCACCCCGGCGGAGGAAGCGGGGCTGCGTGACGGCGATGTGATTTATATGGTAAATCAAGAGTCCATGCAGGGCTTGGAACTGTCGGAAATCGTAGGGCAGATTAAAGGGGAAGAAGGCACAAAGGTACATTTGACAATTTTCAGGGATGGGGAAACGGATTACCTGGAAATAGATGTGGAGCGGAGGAAAATAGAGAGCCCTACGGTAAAACATGAAATGTATGATAATAAGGTAGGGTATATCCAGATTACGGAATTCGATGATGTTACGGTAGACCAGTTTACAGAGGCTATGGAATTGCTGAACGGACAGGGGATGGAAGGGCTAGTATTGGATTTGCGCGCCAATCCGGGAGGCAACTTGGGAGCGGTAGTGGAAATCGCGAGACAGCTTCTCCCCAAAGGGCTTATTGTATATACGGAAGACCGGGATGGCAACCGGACCGAATATTCCTGCGAAGGGGAAAGTGTATTCCAGAAGCCGCTGGTGGTGTTAATTAACGGCTATTCGGCCAGTGCATCGGAAATTTTGGCCGGTGCTATTAAGGACTATGGGATTGGGGAACTGATAGGAACGACGACTTTTGGGAAAGGAATCGTGCAGAGGGTGATTTCCCTGTCAGATGGAACAGCCATCAAGCTGACGGTGAGCACGTATTTTACCCCTAACGGAAACAATATTCATGGCATTGGTGTGGAACCGGATGAGGTCTATGAGTTCGACAGTGAAAGGTATTATGAGGAAGGGTATGATAATCAGCTGGAGCATGCGAAAGAGGTTGTGGCCGGGAAGATTGGGTAGGATGTATGGATTATACAAATGGGGGAAAGGAGAGTTACAAATGAAGAATGCTTTAAAGAAAAGGCTGCCGGCTGTTTTTGTTGGGATGCTGCTGGCGGTTTTGGCGGCCGGATGCGGGAACGGGGAAGGGGAAATTTATCCCTTGACGGTGGATGGAACAGCGATTACGCTGGATGTGACAACGATGCAGACGATTTATGATGCGGGATTTGAAGTGACTGTTCTTGATACTTCTACGATGGATCGGTATGAGATAGCTGCGGATACGCCTCTGGATGCGGACAGCGTATATACGGGAGTGAGTATCGGGAAAGGCGGAGATGTGTATGCAACCCTCGGTGTAGTAACCGAAGATGCGTGCGCCATGAATGAATCGGTAATTTACAGCTTTACCGGGTATAGCAACGCGGTGGATAACATTACCATTGCATCGGTGCCTTTGGCGGAACTGACGGAAGAGAAGGCGAAGGAAATCGAGAAAAAGCTGGAAGACGGCGAGTATTACCAGAGTTATGTATCGGATTCCAGGATATTGCGGATTACCCGTGAAAATGGGGCAAAAGGCGCGGTGACGCAGCTGGAAGTGGAAGTAAGATATGAAATTGATTATTCGGGCTGAGTTGTGGTTAGGTATTTGATTTAAGACGCTATAAGCGGTGAGAATATTCGGCCAAGGTTATTGGGGTCACAATTGCATAATGAACTTTAGAGTATGAAAGAAAGGGGTGCGGCTATATGGGGCAGCCCCTTTTTTCTGTATAGGTTTTGGAGTCACAAACTAGGCATGCACAATAAAGCCGGGCGGAAATGGAGTGAAGAATGGAATTGGCGAGAAATTTGACAGAAACAATTATGAAGAGATATCCTAGGGTGAATGAGTATCCGTTTTGTTTTTGGATCTATCCGCAGGGGTATTTACTCATCGGGATGAGTAAACTGTGGGAAAGTACGCGGGAAGGCCTATGAAAGTGCTATAGCCAGGGGGTATGAAGGCGTGATGAACAGGGTGGTGCTGAACGAAAAGGGCCTGGTGGATATTTATGGGGCATGTGAAGGGTTGTGTGTGCAGGACAGTTATGAAGCCTATGTACATTACCAGCAAAAAGTGAACGGGCAGGAAGCCGTATGCGGCTGCCTTTGGGCAGCGGTGGCTTCGGAATGCTTGTCAGTTGATGTTTAAGAATTAAAAATGCATATATGTGAAAACTAGAGAAAGTGAAAGTAAGGTGGAAATGAAACGAATAAATACAGGTAACAGTTCAGCCCAGGACTTTGCACTTGCCGTAAGTCCGCTTTACGTAAAGGG
>BLLT01000228.1 GCA_011958945.1 Lachnospiraceae bacterium
GAATTCCACTATACCGGACTATCATTAGAACCGGAGGAAGCATTGGATAAGGCATTGATGTGTGAAGACAAACCGGTGTTTCTGACGGATTCCGGGGATAATACCACATCAGGCTCTGTGGGTGCTAATACCTGGGTATTGCGTCAGGTTATGGGCAGGCCGGAGGCGCGACAGAAAAGTTTTCTTTTTGGGTGTATTACCGCCCCGGCTGTAGTCGGCGAACTGGATGGCGTTCCGGTGGGCGGGGAAGCACATGTTTTGCTTGGGATGGGTTATGACAGTCTTTCCGCCTCTGTAGAGTTGGATGTAATTGTGAAACATAAAGGGCATTTGCCTGGATTCATGGGATATCAGGGCGACTATGGGAAAAGCGTGCTGATTTCTGTTAAAGGATATAAAATTGACATCATTGTAACAGAAGCAGGACGTCCGGTAGTAGAACTGCGGCAGTTCGAAGCCGCGGGGGCATATTGTGCGGATTATGATATAGTAGTGGTTAAACAGGGATATATTTTCCCGGAATTAAAGGAAATGGGGGCTTTGAGTATTATGTCGCTGACGGACGGTGCGACTTATCAAAATACATCAAAGCTGCCTTTGAAACGGATTATGCGGCCAATGTTCCCGATTGATGATATTTAAAATAGTTGTGAATCCGGCGTTGCTGTTTTGCGATGCAGCCGGGGAAAGAATAGGTGAAATATTATGAAAAAATATAATATCCAATTAGTAAAGCTTCCGCAGCCTCCAAAGGATTGTACTGGCGTACCGGTGATGTTAACGGATGAAACGGTGCAGGAGCGCGTTGAAAAAGTACTGCAGGGGATGGAAAAGAGGGGATTGGAACAGCTGATTATCTATGGTGATGTGGAGCATTCCGGGAATTTTAAATATTTAATGGGTTTTTTTACCCGCTTCGAAGAAGCGTTATTAATTATTCGCCGGGATGGAAATATGACTTTTATGCTTGGTAATGAAAATCTTAATAAGGCGGAAAAAGCCAGGGTATCTGGTAAAGCGGTACATTCTTCCTTATTTTCCCTGCCGAATCAGCCTAACCGGAATGATAAGACTCTGAGGGAACTTCTGGAAGAAGCCGGTATATGTCCAGGAGTACGTACTGGTATAGTTGGCTGGAAAAATTTTACGAGCCCGGTACAGGATAATAAAAAAATGTTTGATCTGCCTTCCTTTTTGATGGACGAAATTCGGGGAATTATTGGAGATGTGCGATTGCTGAGCAATGAAACGGATTTGTTTATTGGGGAAAACGGTGTGCGTACAACAAATAATGCGAATGAAATTGCATATTATGAGTATGGCGCATCATTGGCTTCGGATTGTTTGCTGGAAGCCATGGATAAGATAGTTCCAGGTATAAAAGAAACAGATTTGGGGAGTTTGTTGAATGAAGGCGGCCAGCATCCCAATATCGTAACTATTGCAGCCAGCGGTGAACGCTTCATAAAAGCGAATATGTTCCCTACAGATAATCCGGTTAAAATAGGGGATACTATTTCGTTGACAGTAGGCTATTGCGGCGGTTCATCCAGCCGTGCAGCCTATGCGGTGGAAGAAGCCGGGCAATTACCGGAGGGAGTCAAGGGTTATCTGGAGCAGCTGGCAGTTCCGTATTTTTCTGCCTATATCCATTGGCTGGAGGAAATTCGTATCGGTATGACAGGTGGGGAATTATTTGATAAAATTGAAAAAATCCTTCCAAGGGCTGAATACCATTGGTCGTTATGCCCAGGACATCTGGTGGCAGAAGAGGAATGGATGTCTTCCCCGATTTATGAGGGTTCAAAAGAGATGCTACGCAGTGGGATGCTGCTGCAGATAGATATTATTCCTTCTATTCCAGGCTATGGCGGCTGTTGTGCAGAGAGTACGATTGCCCTGGCGGATGATGCACTGAAGGAGGAAATACATCTTCAGTATCCGGATATGTGGGAGCGTATGCAGAAACGCCGTTCTTATATTACGGAATATTTGGGGATTGCGCTTTCGCCGGATGTATTGCCGATGTGTGGTACAGTAGCTTATTTCCGACCCTATATGTTACAGAAAGATGCAGCATTATCCGTGAGGCACTAATCGATTTGAAAGAGTCGGAGAGGTCGATTACTGTCAATGCTACACATAAATGTCGTAAAAGAAGCGTTTGATTTAAGAGGGGAGTCTCCTGAAAAATAAGGGTATACCAGCATATAAACTGATGCAGGAAAGCCGCATACTGATATTGAGAATTCAGGACGATATCGTCATTAGAAATATAAAAATGGGATATATATAATCAAACTTAACAATGAAGGCGGAGGGATTCGATGAATTTATTTTTATCGAATCCCTTTTTAGATTTCAACAAAAGCATAATCAATTGCCTTCTTTTCTCGAAATGATATTTATTCAGCCATAGCATCGAGGAAAGCCAGCAGGGCGGCGCGCTGTTTTTCCGTCAGGCGGTATATTTTGGATGTAACGAAATCATTGGACATCCTTTCAGAAAAGCTGTCGCTGAAAAAATCTGCAAGGCTGATATCTAAAGCTTCGCAGATATAAGAGAGGTATTCCACCGTAATATTTTTATTCCCCAGTTCCACATCGCGGAGGAAGCTTTGTGAGATACCGGCGGCATTGGCCAGTTTATTTACGGAATAATTCTTTTGCGTTCTAAGGTAAGTAATTCTTTTGCTGACATCAAATGACTCTTTGTACATATCGTACTCCTTCTCTTTAAAGATAGGGTATCAAATTTATGGAGATAATATTACGGCTAAAGATATTGAAAGTTATATCTATAGATGTTAAAATTAAATTTATATAATAGAAAGAAAGCGAATGCTTATATTATGGTAAATTTGTGCCTGCGCGATGCATATAAGACATGCATGAAAGTTTACAGGCTATGCAAAGGGCATGGTTATTATTATGGAGAAAACAACAGAAAGAAAACTGTTAATCGAAATTCTGTCCAGGCTGGAAGAAGGGCAAGTGATGGCGATTCTGGAAGATTTGGGGCGGGGGACGCCTCTGGGGGAGGCGCTGTACAAAGTGTTGGAAGAGGACTGTAATTGGGGTTCAAAAACTGCATTAAATATGGATGAATTGAAGCAAATACTGAAAAGGGAGTTGGAAGATACGCAGAATTACCGGCGGGAGTTTTTTCAGGAACTGATTCATTTTGCGGACAGGGCGGAGAAAACGGATGCGCAGATTTATAACGCTATCGGTATGAACAGGGCTTTGTGGTATCGCCTGCGGGATAACAGGGATGCAAAGACTAATAAGCGGAATGTGTTGAAGATGGCCATTTTTTTACGGCTGGACTACTGGGAAACATATTATCTGGTCAATCTTTCCGGGCATTCTTTCCTGCCTGGGAACGATAAAACGGACCAGGCCGTATCGTTCTGCATCCGGAATAAAATATATGAGCCGGACAGGATAGATGAATTACTGTACGAAGCCGGGGAAAGGACATTGTTTACGGAAGAATAGACGGGAAAGGCGGAGCACATGAAACTTAAGGGGATTAACATTACCGATTTTACTACATATAAGAATCACTTTACCCTGGAAGAGGTTTGGGAGAACATTGACAATGGGGTATTTTTAAAATTCCAGAAAACCCTGGAAGGACGGGAAAAGAAAAGCCAGGGAAAAGGGGAAGCACAGAAGGAAACCGTGGCGGGGGAAATTGTCAGGGTGCTGGAGGCATATGAAGGGAAATGGCGATTGCCGGAACTGATATCGGATTTTTTCTCCAATGGCCAATGGGATTGGGGAGGTATGGAAAGACGGCTGGAACCTTTGTCCTCAAAAAGCCGGATGCACGACGGCGAATGCTTTTATTCACGTAATATACAGGAAATAAGGATATTCATCAATAGGAGAGGGGAAGCATGGGATGATAAAAAAGCCGGATTATTTTATTTCTTTCTTCTATGCCTGCTGCAGGTAAATCCCCAGGAAAAAATTAGGGAGGAAGAATTTGCCTTTATCGGCGGGAAGCTGGATTTGATAAAAGGAGAGAGGGGGTATACGGCGGAGAATGGAAATAGGAAGGGCATATGTATGGATATATATCCCTATGGCTCTAACTTTTTGTTTTTGAAGGGTGGGAAGATTTTTAACGAGAAGCTGGCTTTAGTATCCCCGGTTTCGGAAAAGATTATTTGCTTTGCATATACGGAGGAGTTCGGAATCATTGCGTTTACGGAACAGGGAACGCCATCGGCCTGCATGGAACTGAATACCAGATATGAGATTGAGGAAAAAAGGAAGGAGATTGGTGCGGAAAATGAAAAAGTGATTATGGCGGCCGCCCGGGGCAATATCTATTTATTGCTTTTGGAAAGCGGAAATATCCTGACAAATGTCCTGGACTCTATGGAGGGCTGGCATGATATCCGATGGGTTGGGGCAGGGCTTAACAGCATTACAGCCATTATGGGCAATGCCAGGAGCCTGCTGGAATTGGGTTCGGATATAAGGCTTCATGAGTTTTCCGGCGTAAAGGCGGCATATACATGGAGCGGGGACGGGAAACGGAAATATGGGGTTTTAAAAGAAAATGGGGATTTTATAATGGATGACGGAAACCGGGAGGAGAATGTGGATGCTGCATATATGGACGAAGGGGGCTATCTGTATGCGGCGGGAAGCAAAATCTTTCTCCGGAGGTTCGGTTCAGAAAAGAAGTTATGCAGGGCAATAGAGCAGGGTTATACAGCCATTGCGCTGTGCAGGCGCCGTTCTACGGTATGCGTCAGGGCTGTTTCGGGAACGGGGGAGACGCTTCTTGCAAAAATGGAGGAATACATGTTTAGGTAGGTAATTGTGAAACGCCCAAGCTGTGAGAATATCCTGACAATATATTCAGCCAGGACTATGTGTTTCGCAAATGCCTGTATGAGTTTTAAAAAGTCTGCAAATAAAAAGTCAAGCAGAAATTGATGAACTTTGAAAATTTTTACAGGTTGAAATTAAGGTATCAGCATTAAGCCACCGGTTTACGCTGGCTTAAGAAAAAAGGGAAGCTATGTTTTTTGCCCTCTATAAAGAATGTTCACATTTTAATTTCTGAACATAGCCTACAGAGCATCGGAATTCTTCGGCAATGCGGCGCATGGGAATGCCCTGGGAGATACGTTCTTTGATGGCATCTTTTTCACGGACAGAGAATTTCGGTATCCTTCCGGCATTGCGGGGATTTTTATCCGCCTGCATGACGGTTCCGCCGATGGACAGGGCATAGTCCGCCGCATCTTTCTCAGAGAAAAAACCTGCCACGACAGATACGTTCCTGCGGACGAGGTACCTGAACTTCACCTCACAGGGATATGTTTTATATTCCATCATTCCCCGCCTCCCCGTCGGATGCCTGGGCCAGTGTGGCAAGGTATTCTTTTACCCGTCCGTAATAAACACGGAGGAACTTGTTGGCGCCTGCAGTCATGTAGACGTAATACGGCTTGCCCTGCGCCCGTTTCTTATCCATAAAGGCGTAAACGGGGTCATCAGCGGGGGAACGCTTGATAAGGCCGTCCATGATCTGGAAGAGGGTCTTGCGTAAGTATGGCGAGCCTTTCTTTGTGGTAGGAACACTTTTACGGACGCGCTGCCCGGAATCGTCCTTTCCGGGGTCAACGCCTGCGAAAGCAGTCAGGGCCCCGCGGTGCGTGAAGCGTGCCACATCCCCGATCTCAGCCCTGAGCTGGGGGCCCAGGGTGGGGCCGACACCATTCATAGCCATGACAACAGGGTATTCCGGCAGTGAGGAAGCGGTATTATCCATTTCCAGGCGGAGGGATTCCACTGTCTGGGAGGCGGTGTCAAGCATAGCCACAGCCTGCCGGATGAGCATCTTTGTGTTGGCATCCTTTGGGAATACGGCAATCAGGCCAGAAGAGGACTGATAGATATCCCGGGCTTTCTGCGGGCTGAAATTATAGCCTTTGCGTTTACACCAGTTCCGGTAATGCTCCGTAAAGGCATCCGGTGATTTGGAGCGGACACAGTCCACATGCCAGTAGGTATGGACGAAGTCCACCCATTTCTGGCTGCCGTTGCTGCGTGCAGGGCTGTCAAAGAAGTCATTGGCACCCGGAAATGTCTGGTCCAGCAAGGCAATGAGGTTGTTCTTCATGGAGGTCTTCTGTGCCATGTAGAAGCCGAACTGGCGGTTCATGGTTTTGAGTTGGTTGCGTGTTTTATCCATGCTTCCATACTGCTTCAGTTTCGCCCAGCGGTCAAGGGTATAACGTGCGATTTTTTTGGAATCAGCCTTGTCGGTCTTGGGAGAGCGCAGGGAATCGTCCCCGAAGTCCTTGATGAGCATGGGATTAACGGCGCTGAAAAAGACACCGGCATCGGAAAGCCATGTGGCGACCGGCTCATAGTATCTTCCCGTATGCTCCATGCAGACCTTCGTTTCCCCGTCAAGTCCCCTGATGTACTCGATCAGGGCATTGATATCGGACTGGGTATGGGGGATGTCGCGGGGAGGCATGAGAACAACATCGCCAGGCTGGCGGATCGTGACAGTGCTCTTACCTTTGGAAACATCAATACCAACAGCGTTCATAACGGATACTCCTTTGAGATGTATTAGCAATGGTCAATACCAGATTTACTCATTGCCTGTTCAATCTACTGGGTATCACACGAACGCCTTTGGGTTCAACCTGCGTAAAACGAATGCTGCGAATGAGGGCTGGTTGGCTGACTTTTTTACGGACGCTAAGTCCTGAAAGGAGGAGGCCAGACCTATTGCCTTACTCATTCTAACAGCTTAAGCAACAAGATGGGTAATTCCTTACCGGCTGTAAGGGGTATTAACCATAAATATATTGTAGTAGAAAGGATGGAATGAGTATGGAATTTAAGTGGTTTGTTG
>BLLT01000229.1 GCA_011958945.1 Lachnospiraceae bacterium
GTGTGAAAAATTTATTTTTCACACTATAACCTTGCCCTTCTGTCATTTTTCTGTCCGACCAGTCAGTCGGCATCGTCTAAATTATATTCACCTCCTTTTTATATGTCAATAAATCTTCCAGAAAAAAATATAAAAAAAGTGTGAAAGCCCATTCATCCCCAGCAAAACCCGGGCATTGATTAACAGGGAAGCCGAAAAACCGAACTGTTACGGCATTGACTTCCCCTACCCGATTGCCTTCCTTAATTTCCCTTTTATTCGTTGCAGCGCATTATCTGCCGACTTCTCGTCCTTTCCCAGCACCTTGGCAATTTGAATATATCCCATGCCCGTAAGGTGCAGATCCAGAACCTGCTTTTCAAAAGTACTCAGTTCCCTTTCTATAGCCCGCTCCACATTTTCCACATTCTCCCTGTCGATTACCATTTCCTCCGGGCTAAGTTCCGCTTCCGCTGCCAGGATGCTGACCAGTTCCGCCTCTTCCCCCTGCTCGTTTCCCGATGCCACATGGCTGTAAAGGGAAATATAAGAATTCAGCGGCGCATGCTTCTGCCTTCTTGATGCCTGTACCGCCGTATACATCTGCCTGGAGATGCATAAATCGGCAAATGTGAAAAAACTGGCATCCCTTCCGCTGTCGTAATCCCGGATGGCCTTAAACAGCCCGATCATCCCTTCCTGAATCAAATCATCGCTGTCGGCCCCAAGGATATACATGGATTTTGCCTTATTTTTCACCAAATTCTTATATTTATCCATAATATAGTCCGTAATGTTCTCTTCCCCATCCCTGAGCCGGAGAATCAGCTCTTCATCGGTGCACTGCCCATACAATCCCTGCATCTCTCCTTAACCTCCAGAACATTGCCCTGCAGCAACTAAAATCTGAATCAAAATGCCTGTTACCGGCATTCCGTCTATAATATTTTCACGTTCCATTTTATCTTATTGAATTACAATAGCCTCCCCATCATACCGATAATCATTCACCGGTATTTCCCCATCGGGGATATTCTCTGACGGTACGCTTCCGGCCTGTGGGATTCCTGCATCCTGAGTAGTTTCCACACCGGTGCTGCTTCCCGCATCCTGTACCGGTGCCGATGGTTCTACCACCATTGCGCCCTGGGCTGCCTTTTTGCTCAAATCCTCTGCCCGTTTTAACTCTTTTGCTTTCTCTTCCCTTGACATTCCTTGCTCATCCACCCATTTTCCGTCTTTTAATCCCGGAAGATTCAATGCACCCGATGTATTTTGGCTCACTGTCTCCGGAAGCCCGTTTCCTCCGCCATTTACTTCCACTCCGTCCGGTGCTGTATTCCCGCTGACGGTAGCCTGGGCCATCCTGTCCTTTTCCATAATCTGAATGAGCTGGCTGGCCATATGTTCGGCCAGTACCCGATAGCCTGCCGGATTCCCGTGCACACCGTCCGGCATATAGCTGGAAATAATCTGCGCATCATGGGTATCCAATACATTGGAATTATATAAATCTATCACATCGATATCATACTGTGCCGCCAACTCCTTAATTGCCTGGGCGAAAGCGCTCTGGGGCAGCAGATAATCCCTTTGATTCCTTAAATAGTCGTGAAGCACATTGGGGAGAGGGGTGGCAAAAACAATCTTCGCCATCGGATAGTTCTCCTTCAATCCCCGCATCAGTTCGTCCACATCGCCGTAAAAAGTCCTGGGCTTCTTTTCTGCAAAGCTTCCCATTTCCTTTTGGGATGCCGCAAATCCGTCATTGGTGCCCCCCATCACTAATATGATGTTGACATCCTGGGGAATCTCCTTATATCTGTCCACGAATGCCTTATCCCAATATCTTCCGTAGGAAGAACCGCCGATTCCCAGATTATAAACCTCTTTTGCATTCAAAATATTCTTTAACACAGACGGATAGGAATATTGCTGATAATTATCCAGATTATCCATATTGCTCCCTGAAGTTATGCTGTCTCCCAGGCAGGCAATTTTCATATCCGAAAAATTAATACTGTTGCTGCTGATAATATATTTATCTTTTTCGTTGACCTGCTCTGTCTCCGCATAGGAGGAACGTATACGCCTTCTGGCTTCCAAAGTTAGTTCCGCTTCTTCATATTCGAAAGGTATCACCTGGCCGTTTACAATCGCATTGCCGGATATGGACACCTGCGGCTCTCCCATGGTATTATTCTGGGATACCGTATCATCTTCCGAAACCGCCGGAACAGTGTTATTGGATACGGTTTCCTCCTCTTCGGCCGGCGGAAGGCTGTTGTTGGATACCGTCTCTTCTTCCTCCGGCACCGGGAGGCTGTTGGTGGATACCGTTTCATCTTCCTCCGGCACCGGGAGGCTGTTGGTGGATACCGTTTCATCTTCCTCCGGCACCGGGAGGCTGTTAGTCGACACTGTCTCTTCTGCCTCCGGAATTACAATAGCGTTATTGGATACGGTTTCTGCAAAATCCATTATTTCTGCACTGTTTTCCGAAATGCTGTTTACTGGTTCCACAGGAGGCTGTTCAGGTTCGGCAGGGGGCTGGGGCTGTACCGGCTCCGGTTCCGATACCAAAATGGCATCTCCGCTTTGGGGCATATTTTCCCAATCCCCGGAAGACGGTTTCACTTCCTCTTCCAGAAACATCTGCAGTGCTTCACCGTCCTCTGACAACTCCCTTATTTTCATCGTCACATTTTCCAGTTCCGCCTGCACTTCATCATGCCTTACCTGCCATTCTTCCATTTGGAGTTTTTCCTGATGAAACTGATACGCCTTCATTATCAATACTGTCATCAGTACGATGGACAGCACACCTATCCCTACGAGCATTATTTTGTGCGCTGAATATCTGTTTCTCCTTTTTTTCCTCATATTAAAACCATATCCTTTCCGCAATATGCAACTCCCTATTGCATCCTCTGCCTTACGATTTCATAGGCCAGTATGCCTGCTGCTACTGAGGCATTTAATGAATCAATATCTCCCTTCATGGGGATGGAAGCCACAAAATCACATGCTTTTTTCACGATTCTTCCTACCCCTTCCCCTTCGCTGCCGATGACCAGCCCTATAGGGCCTTTCAAATCCAGTTTATACATCGGGGTGCCATCCATATCCCCGCATACAAACCATAGCCCCTGTTTCTTCAAATCTTCCATTGTCTTTGTCAGATTGGTCACCTTTGCTACCGGCGTGTAGTTCAGCGCCCCGGCAGACGCCCTTACCACAGCTGCTGTGAGCCCGGCCGCACGGTTCTTCGGAATAATCACCCCATGTGCCCCGGCCAGATTCGCCGTACGTATAATTGCCCCCAAGTTGTGGGGATCTTCAATGTTGTCCAGCAACAGGACAAATGGCGGCTCCCCTTTCTGCTTTGCCAGATTCAGGATGTCCTCCACTTGGGCATATTCATAAGCTGCCGCATAAGCGATGACCCCCTGATGTTTTCCTGTTTCCGACATCTGGTTCAGGCGTTCTTTCGTAACAAAACGGAGGATGCAGTCATGCTTTTTTGCCTCCCTTTTTATCGTCTCTATGGGCCCGTCCTTACAGCCGTCTAAAACAAACAGCTTGTCTATTGTCTTTCCTGAACGGAACGCTTCTATGACCGCATTCCTTCCTTCTATTGTAAATTCTTCGTATCTCATCCCTTTTTCCTCTTCTCTTTCTGCGGCATTCAGGCCTGTCCGAACTATTATCCCTTTTGCCGCTTTTATTATATTACTCTTATTGGATAAACTTCTACACTTTTGACAAATATTAATCTATTCTTAATCAAAAATTCAGATTTTACAGTTCCATCCCCAGGCACCGGATTCCCTGTTTCACCAGCTGAATCACTCTGTCCATATCGTCCTTCAAGTAAAGATAGCCAATCAGCGCTTCCATCCCCGTTGCTTTCCTGTAGTCGCCAACGGATGCGTTCTTTGCCGTGGAATAGGATTTCGCATTCCTCCCCCTCCGGTAAACCATCCGCTCTTCTTCCGTCAAAAATTCCTGCAAAGCTTCGATCATCCTGGCCTGGGTGCCTGCATTCACATACCGGATGGCAGTTTTATGTAATTGATTCGCGCTCCGGTTGCCCCGCTCCACCACCACAGTACGGATAATTACATCATAAATGCTGTCCCCGATATACGCCAGGGTAAGAGGTGAATATGTGCGGATATCCACCTCTTTACAGTCAAATTCTTCTTTTAATTGCCCTAACAGGCTTATGCTCTTTTCCATTTTACACCTTCGCGGGTATCCTCTAACACAATCCCTTTATCCAACAATTCCTTACGGATTTCATCCGCCCTTGCAAAATTCTTTTCCTTGCGGGCCGCCTGCCGCTCCGCAATCAGTGCCTCAATATCAGCATCCAGCAGTTCTTCCTGCTTCTCCACAATCAACCCGCAGATATCCGACAATTCCATGATTTCTTCCTTCAATGCCTTTAAGAAGGCCTTGCTGCTTTCCTGGCCTGCATGGGTATTGGCGAATTTCACCAGTTCAAAGATAGCCGCAATCGCATCCGCCGTGTTGAAATCGTCATCCATGGCTTCGTCGAACCTGGAGGCAAATCCGCCCGCTTCCTCTAAAAGTGCCGATTCCCCATCCTTTAATTCCTCCGCGGACGCATTTTCCAGCAGGTAATTTAAATTGCCTACGCTGGTCACAATCCTTTCATAGCCGTTCTTGGCCGCCTCCATCAACTCCGCGCTGAAATTCAAGGGGCTCCTGTAATGGGCGGAAAGCATGAAAAACCGGAGTATCTGCAAATCATATTTTTCGCTGATATCCCTGACCGTAAAGAAATTTCCCGCCGACTTTGACATCTTCCTGTTGTCAATATTCAAAAATGCATTGTGCATCCAATACCTGGAAAAGGTCTTCCCGTTCGCCGCCTCCGACTGGGCGATTTCATTCTCATGGTGGGGAAATACCAAATCTTCCCCGCCGGCATGAATATCGATTTCATCCCCCAGATATTTCTTGCTCATCACAGAGCATTCGATATGCCAGCCGGGCCGCCCGTTGCACCAGGGCGATTCCCAGTAAGGCTCCCCATCCTTCTTCGGTTTCCAGAGCACAAAGTCCAGGGAATCCTCCTTCTGATCCGCCCCCGACACAAGCAGCGAACGGTTTCCTCCCTGCAAATCATCCAGATTCTTATGGGAAAGCTTTCCATACTCCTTAAAATTGCGTGTCCTGAAATAAACGGTTCCGTCCTCCGCCTTATAGGCATAGCCTTTTTCTACCAGGGTCTCAATCATATCCAGCATTCCGCCGATTTCATTGGTGGCCAGGGGATGGGTTGTAGCCGGCTTTACATTCATCGCCGCCATGTCTTTCTTACATTCCTCAATATACCGCTTGGAAATCACCGAAGCGTCCACCCCTTCTTCCATGGCCTTCTTGATAATCTTGTCGTCTACATCGGTAAAGTTGGACACATAATTCACATCGTATCCCTTATGTTCCATATACCGCCTCACCGTGTCAAACACAATCATAGGGCGGGCATTCCCGATATGAATCAGGTTATAAACCGTAGGCCCGCAGACATACATCCTGACTTTCCCTTCCTCAATGGGTATAAATTCCTCTTTCTTTTTCGATAACGTATTATAGATTTTCATTTTCTCTTGCCGCTCCTTTCTGTATTCGCCTCACCGTTCTTTCCAAATCCAACAGACGGTTGGTCAATTCACTGTTTTCTTTCCTTAGATTCGCAATATCTTCTTTTACCGGGTCCGGCAAATGGATATGGTCCATCTCCTCCTGGGGCAGGCATTTTTTCTTCCTTTTTACCACCCTTCCGGGCACACCCACCACCGTAGATCCAGGCGGAACCTCGTTTAATACCACGCTCCCCGCCCCTATCTTAGAATTATCCCCAATTTTAAAGGAACCTAACACCTTTGCCCCGGCACTAATCATCACATTATTCCCTATTGTCGGATGGCGCTTCCCCTGCTCCTTTCCTGTTCCTCCCAGGGTAACCCCCTGATACAGGGTCACATTATCACCGATTACCGCCGTTTCCCCGATAATCACCCCGTTCCCATGGTCGATAAAAAAGCCTTTCCCGATTACGGCACCCGGATGAATCTCTATCCCAGTCTTGCGCACCCCTCTTTGGGATATCCATCGGGCAAGGAAATAATGCTTCTTCCTATATAGCTTGTGGGCCAGGCGGTAATGCAGCATCACCTTAAAACTGGGATATAAAAAAACCTCCATAGCCGAATGAATCGCCGGATCCCTTTGTCTGATTATGGCTATTTCCTCTTTCAGCCTGCTTATAATACTCATATTTTCCCCCATTTCTGCACGGTACTTGTGATTCCATTTCCTATAAGGCTCCGGGTGTCTAAAGCCCGTAAAGAATGTAAAAACTCCACCCCTATCCTAACTGGCGTTAAGATTAAGAGGCGAAGTTCATCCGCGGTTCCACTCTTATTAAAGACGGTATTCACATCTTTCCCTTTCCATGCACCCGCAAGTCAACGCCCCCGCGCGTACATTCTTGGCATAACGTGCCTTCCCCGGATACGGATACAAGAGTTTCTTCTGCCCCTTCCCCGCATCAGCTCACGGATGCACTTTGGCTATTTTCCGATCAGGATTGCTTCCAGCTGCCGCACTCCCTCTCTGTCATCTTCCCATAGCGTACTCTATCCGGTCATCGCCTTTTTCATCTTCTCATCCCAGAATATGCAATATGTGCCATTTTGTCAACTGGAAATTTTCAAATCGGGGCAAGCAGGCCAAACTGTTGCTGATATCTTCTATTTTGCAGGAATGCTTTTTTGACTTTCTCTCATAACTAATCCCAGCAGCCAGAATCCTTCCCGTATATACTGCTTTCTCTCCCAGCTTCCCTTTCAAACGCAGCACTGGCGCAAAAGGCAGATG
>BLLT01000230.1 GCA_011958945.1 Lachnospiraceae bacterium
GCAACAATTTCATCTGTGCGCCCCTGCGCATAAAGAAAATAAGGGGCCATCGCTGAATTATGTTTTCAGGACAGCCCCTTATTTTTCATTTCTTTACAGCGTTGTATCTGCAGTTACGTCATCATTTATGGCAAACCCGCCCTTAATGATGCCCTCTCCCATGATGTCTTCCCCGACCGCAGCCCCTTTGCCTGCTGTATGACTTGGAATATGCTATTTCTGCACAATGGTCACAGCTGCCATCTTCGTTCTCATCAACAAAATATTGGCAATCATGATGGTTGGCCCCACATACACTGTTCCCATCCGCATCCAAGCACTGGCTGTTATCGCAGATACCATCCTCATCTTCGTCAATAAAGCATCCATATTCCGCACAATTCTGGCCGCTGCAGTAATCATAATCATCATAATTATGATGCCTGTGGGCAGAAACCGGAAGCACTGACGAAAATGTCAGCAGACATACTAATCCTGCTACTACTGTCTTTTTCATACTTACCCTCATTTCTGCACTGCTTTTAATTTAGTAAAATTTCTTTCCTTTATTTGCCGTGCCACCCGTCCGCTGCCTCAACATCATATCTTACCATACGGATTGACACAACCCAAAGCCTGCGAAAACAGTGCTGACACAGACTTTATGTTTTTCCTCATAGACTTATAGGAAACCGGCAAAATATAAATCCTTCCTTGCCAAGCTGGTCGGTGAACCAACCTTTTTTGTTCCTAATATAGTTAAAAATAATTATAGCACTCTATCACACAATATTCAATACTTTAAACTCAACTTTTACAGAAATCAAGTAATAGTTTATTGACATTTTCTTTCCGGCAGGCTAGTATACAAGTAAACCTTACTCATTATAAGCGATTTAAAATAACTGCTCGCGGCAGTTTCCAAATGTGCAGAAACTGCCCGCTTGATTCGTTGCCCGCAGACCTCTAAATTCCACACATGAAAAGGTGCTTTTACTATGAATGAAAAATTATTAGAAGCATGGCTTCGGCTTTCCACAATATTGAGCAATGACAGGATTGTCTCGGAGATGCCTTATAACGAAGCGTTAATCTGTAATATTTTATACCGCCATCAGATGCGTGAAAAAGAGACCCGGCTGACGGCCACCGATTTATGTCACCGGACAAAAATACTGAAATCGCAGATGAACCGGACTTTACAGAAAATGGAGGAGAAAAATATAATCACAAGAGAACGCTCTTCCACAGATCGCCGGCAAGTATTTATTTCCTTAAACCCAAAATCGGATTCTTTTTATATCCAACATCGTAAGAGTTTACAATTAATCAATGCGCTGGCCACCAAAGCCGGACCGGAAAAGTCCCAGGAAGCTATTGACTTATTTACCTATATCGCAGATATGGCAGAGGAAATAATAGAGAGCAAGGACAGGAAGGACGAATAACATAAGGGCGTGCTCAATAGGGCCTGGAAACAAGGAAATCATTTTTGCATAAGTTCAAAAAGGGGCAGGGAGAAATCTCTGTCACTTTTCAAATGTAAAGAAATCCCCCGAAATAAAGAAGCGGCAGCAACTGTCAATTGCTTTTTGGCACTTTTCAAGTTCTTTATTTTTCTATATGGCCATTTTATAATAGAAAATAAGGAGGGAATTTTTATGAATACAAATATAATTTCAAGATATTTGCAATTACTGCGAAAAAAACATAACTATACACAAGATGAATTAGCAAAAAGATTGGATGTATCCAGGCAAGCTGTTTCAAAATGGGAAACAAGAGCATCTATTCCAGATTTAGAGGTTCTGTTAAAAATATCAAAGCTTTATGGAATTACAATAAATGATATTTTAGAGCCGAATATACCGGCCGAAAAGATAACTGATTTTGAACAATTATTAAAAGTTCCGGAAAACGAATTAAGAGAAATATTGGAACAATATGATACGGCATCTCTTGTTATAGCATCCATGGGGGCATCTCCAGAAATAAATAATTTGCTGGAAAAAATATTTCCAAATGTAGATTATAAAATGGAAAGAAACTGTATTGGCAGCGTTAGAATTGATGAAGTTGAAAGAAAACAGCAGGAAATAGTTTCTGTTATAAATTTACAGGCTTTAGATAGTGAACTTTTATAAAATTATAAGGCGGGTTATTCCGCAAAGGAAATTGCCCCGCTTATGGGATTGACAACAGGGGCTGTCTATGCAATGTTAGATCATCTAAGAGATACCAAAAAGCGGAAGAATTATCGTTTTAAAGCGTTGAAGCTTAAGGGCAGATGTGGTACACTGTACCTTGCAGGCTGACATTGAAAAAGGAAATGCGGGGGATTTTTATGGACAAACTGACACCAGAACAACGCAGTCTTACAATGAGCCATATCCGGAGCAAGGATACAAAAATTGAACGCATCCTACGCAATGCCCTGTGGCACAAAGGCTACCGGTATCGGAAAAATTACAAACAACTGCCCGGTTCCCCGGATATTGCAATTACAAAATACAAAATTGCAATCTTCTGCGACAGCGAATTCTTCCATGGCTACAACTGGGAAATCAAAAAACAGAAGCTGGGGCAAAATAAAGAATACTGGATAAAAAAAATAGAGCGCAACATGGCACGTGACCGGGAATCCGATTTAAAGCTTATCGCCCTGGGATGGACTCCTATGCATTTCTGGGGGGAAGATATTATAAAACATACCAGCGAATGTATTGAAGCCATAGCTGACCTTATCTTTGAACTACAGATGACAATGTATGAGGATAATCTGTATTAATCTGTACAGGCTCTGGCCATGAAATCCCTCTTCTTGATAAGGCATCCCCCGTTTCGCAGATTCCTCTTTATCAAACTTCAAGAACCCGGGGCAAAATAAAATTCACTAGAAATAAAATTTCTTATTGTTTTTTTCTGTATTTATGTTATACTGCTTTTAGGGGGCATTGGCGCAGCTGGGAGCGCGCCACACTGGCAGTGTGGAGGTCACGGGTTCGAATCCCGTATGCTCCATCAAAAAAGTCCATAATCCAGCCTTGACCAAAATTTGGATATGTAAATTTAAAGACATCTACTCCGGTAGGTGTTTTTTGGTATATTTATCTTTAAATGGGTTTTATCTAAAACCAAAATCTGTAGAGGCTGTAATACTCTATATGATAACATATGAAGAATTTTTATTTCACTGCCCTCTCCGTATACCATGTAGGTTCCGCATTGTCTTCATCCGGAATAACCCTATTGGATACATACTGAAACCCACCGTCTTCCAACACCCGTACAACCACTTCATGGCTAAAAGCTTTATCCATATTTTCTATGGGCCAGACTGCATTTACGGTCAGCTTCCATGTTCCGTCTTCCTGCCTTTCACAGGCAGTTACCTCCGGATAGGGGTTATTAGGGGATGACGCACAATCATTAAACCCTCTGCTCCTATATTCATAAGCCCTGTCCTTTTCCCTGTAATTCCCATATGCACGCAGCGTTTCTTTATCCATCCTGAAATGAGATAAAATTACTTTTTCATATTCTTCTTCGGGCACCAGATAAGACGTTCCGTCTATAGTCTGCTCATAGGGCAAGGGTTTCCCAAAAGTTGAGTTATATAATTTGGAAAACAAATCATCGAAATCCAGCCCTTTCAATTCTTCCTCCGTCCAATCCAAAAGGAATGCCTGATTGGCATTATACCCTATCGGAAGAATATATTTTCTATTAAGTTCTCTGCATTCATCTTCCAACGGATACACACGTATAGCCGTATAGCCCTGATCACCATCGTACCCCTGCGGAACCTTTTTCCGAAAAAACAGATAGCCGTTCCCGGAAAATTCCCATTCGCAAGCAGGATAACGATTCATATAGTCCACCTCCGGCATCCCGCCTTTCCACTGAAGCACACTCCGGGTTACAAAGACTTCCCCATGTACCGTTTCCAAGTCAAAACGGATAAATCCCCCATCTTCCATAATAGAAATGATCGTCTCTTCCCCCTTTTTGCCCAGTTCCACCAGACTGCAGAACTCCTCTATTTTTTCCGGATGGGTCAGGTTTACCTGATTTTCATTTTCCATGTCAATAGCACAATACCCTTCCTCCCCCAGTCTATCCACAATATCCTGTATCGTTTCCAGGCTGGACAGCTTCCCTTCTCCTGCCGCCTTTTCGTAAATATCACGATAAGTCTCCGCTATCTGTTTAGAAGTGTCCGTTTCTTTGCCCTCTTCCGTTCCCCCTCCCCCAACTGCTTCTGCATGTCCCCCTTCTTCTCCCGTCCAGCCAGATTCCGCACGATTCCCTTCCTCTCCTGCACATCCGGCCCCTGTGCCGTTCCCTCCTCCTGTCACCTCACCTTCCGCACTCTGCATTTTTTCCAAGCCCTTGCTTCCGCATCCCACCCCGCATATGATACATATGATACATATGATACATATGAAACATATGATACATATGATACATATAGTACTTATGATACACACCTGTCCTATTTTCGCCCTCAACCAACCATCCTTTCTCTTCACTGCCCCAAAACCGTCCTTATTCCCCACTTTCATAGCCTTTCCCATACAGTATTTCCATAACCTGGCTCGTTTTTCCTACCACATAGCCGCTGCCGCCCCGTTCTTTCACATCCTCTACCATGCTCACGATTAAGATAGGGGTTTTCACATCCCGTTCCGGCGTCATTACTGCAAACCATCCCAACTCCGTTCCTTCGGTATCCCCCTTGGAATCCTTTATTTCTGCCGTTCCCGTTTTCCCTGCCAAGACCACATCGTCCCTGTGGGCACCGTAACCAGTTCCCTCCGGGCTGTTTACTATTTTTTTCAACCCCTCTAACACGCGCTGTGCCGCTGCTTCTGAAAAAGCCTCCGGAATCCACCATTCCGCCTGGGCTGCCTCCTGATAAACCAGATAAGGCTGTACCATATTTCCCCCATTGCAAAATGCCGTATAAATACAAGCCAGATGCAAAGGGTTCACCAGAATCTGTCCCTGTCCGTAGCCGCTGTCCGCCAGCTGAACCTCTGTCTCTATGGATTCTGAATTGGAATATTGGGAAGCGGCCATGGAAATTTCAAAAGGCAGCGGTTCATCGAAGCCCAGCTTCTGCAAATACTCCTTCATTTTATCCCCACCGATTTTAAGCGCCGCCTTGGCAAAATAAATATTGTCCGAATATATCAACGCATTTTCCAGAACCACCGGTTCATACTCATGCAAAGTTGTCACATAATAGGAGCCCCATGAACTGTCCTTCTGCCAGCTTAACCCCTCTTTCCCGAAATCCTCCTCCGGATCAACCGCGCCTGTTTCCAGCCCTACCGCCGCTGTCACCGGCTTAAAGGAAGATCCCGGACACCACACCTGGCGGAAGCGGTTATACAAGGGCTGCCTTTCATCTCCATTTAACGACTCCCACTGAGCCTGTGACATCCCCAGGATGAAATTGTTATTGTTATAGGAGGGCGTGCTGACCAGCGCCAACACTTCCCCGGTATAAGGGTTCATGGCCACGCTGCAGCTTTCATCCTCCTTAAACTGTCCATACAAAATAGCCTGTATCTGACTGTCAATGGTCAACGTAATATCCTTACCGTTCTCCACCACCCGGTTGGCCAATTCCTTTTTCTCTGTTCCGTCACCATCTGCAATATAAATCCGGTATCCTGTCTGCCCTTTCAATTCCTTTTCAAACAGCCCTTCCATCCCGCTTCGCCCGATAACGCTGTTTGCCGTATAGCCTTCCCCTTCATGCTTTTCCAGATCTTCCGCTGTCACATTCTGTACATAGCCCACCAAATGGGCCGCCGCATCCCCCAGAGGATATTCCCGCACTTCCGTATCGGTTATCATAACCCCCGGTATCTCCAACAGCTTATCCTGCCTTTCTTTCTCCCTTAATACCTCTTCGCTGGGCTCCCATGACATCAGCTCGATTTCACCCACTTTAAGAACTGTTTTTAAAGGGACAAAATAGTCGTCCTTCACCCAGGATGCCGACAAATTCTTCTCCACCGTTTCCGGCTTCATTTCCAGCAGCTGCGCAATTTCCTCTACCGCACTTTCCCGTTCCTCCAGCTTTCCGGGCACAATCCCCACCGAAGAAGCCGTGCCTTTTCCTGCCAGAAGGAACCCGTTCCTGTCGAAAATCTCTCCCCTCTCCGGCTCCGTCACCGACACCCTGACCTTATCCTCCGCCTCCAATCCGGGAAAAATCAACCCATCATTCCAGACCAGCCAGTAGCCGGCATCCTCCCCCTCTTCCCTCTTAATAAAATAAGCCTCATTTTCGAAGCTAACCGTTCCTGCCACTGTCTCACAGGAACTTTGATAAGTAACCGCCATCCGCTCCTCATCATATACCACATCGGTAATCTTAAGATTTTTTGCTTCAATCCCCTCATAAATGGCGGAATTCCTCTCCACGAAAGCCTCCAGGCCCACATTCCCCGAAGCTTCCGCATCCAGAAGTCCATACATCTTTTCATATTCTCCCTGATTGACATATCCCATATATTCCGCCAAAAGTTCCGGCGGCTTTTTCCATCCCTTTTCCTTATCCGCAAATAGGAAGATATAGGCAGCAGCCCCCGCCAAAAGCACTATAGCAAAAGTTACCAGCATATACAGCGCCAGCTTTAATCCACGTTTGTTTCTGTTCCTCTTTCTTCCCCGCCTCCGTTGGTTCTTTCTGCTTTTCGTGTTCATCCCGACTACCATGCCCTTTCTCCCAATCCGGGAACTTCCATGCTCACTCAATACTTTAGCCCATTCATTTAGAAAATTACTGTCTTCCCCTCCTTTTAAATATTACATCTGTAGTATTTTTATGTCAAGTTTTTTATGAAATTAATGCAAAAAGAGGGTAACAGTTCAGCCCAGGACTTTGCACTTGC
>BLLT01000231.1 GCA_011958945.1 Lachnospiraceae bacterium
GGCCCAGCGGCCAATTCCAAAGAATGCTTCGCATTCTTTCTTGGTGACTTACAACTCTGTGGCGTAATATCCTATAGTATAAAAAAAGCCGCCAGGACGCGATTATCCCAGCAGCTTCCCAAAAGCGTGTTTAAAAATTCATTCAAATATCCCATAAAAGAAAACCGTAACCGTAAACTCCTGCCCTGTGTCTTCAATCAAGACTTCCCCGTCATACCTGTCCGCAATCTTTTTTACAATATTCAGCCCAAACCCATGCCTTTCCTTTTCCCTCTTCGTCGTCAGATAGTTATTTTCCTCCAGGATACGGGCTTCTTCATAAGGGTTTGATATTATTATTATCAGGTTTTTCCTATCCACCCTTATTTTCAACGCAATTTTTCTTTCCTCTTTTAATTTTTTGCACGCCTCTATGGCATTGTCCAGTAAATTCCCAAGGCAAATGCAGATATCCTCCGTGTTTACCTTTATATCCGCCGGAATCATAAGGTCCGTTTTCAGCTCTGTGCCAAAAGTCTTTGCGATTGCCGCTTTATAGTTTATGATACTGTCAAAATACAGGCATCCCGTATTGGCTGCCATCTTCTGCTTATACAGCTTTTCCAGGGAATTGTCATAAACCTTCCCCAGCGCTTCGTAATCCCTCTTATCCAACAGTACCTTCTCCACCAGATATCTTTCGCTCATATTGTGCCGGAATTCGCTCATTTCCACCCATAAATTCCTGTTTTCGTTGTATTGCTTCACATAATATTCGCCCTGCTCCTGGAGAAATTCCTCCCTGGCCCTGCTCTCTGCGATTTGCCCCATCTTATCATACAGGTAATAGGTAAATACATTAATCGCCAGTACCATAAGCACTGCCAGGATGTCCAGAAACCCATTTGTCCTATTGTTGTGTGAAATCATCGCTGCCAGAATCACGATGCTCCCTGCCGGAACCGCAAATATTTCCCCCCATTCTTCCGGTTTCAGCTTTATGCGGTCTCTTCTTTTGGCCATAGCCAGCATTATTTTTATAAAAAGGAACATCAGCAGTTTGGATACCAATATCATAAGATATTTTTCCGTTCCCTGAACCAATCCTATAACATGTCCATGTATGAGAAGCTGGCATCCATAATAGGCAATCATTTCTGAAACGGCCCCATTGAGCGCCATGAATATCGTTGCTGCAAATATAGTGCCTATTGAATCGGTATATAAAATGCGCAGCATGAAAAAAAATGAAATGTTAAAAATTAATATATTTCCCCATGCACTATTAGAAACATGGTATGTAATATAGTTGAATATGATAAAATAGCTTCCCCATATGCAGTATTCCATTATTCTATTATCATTTCTTCTTGTCAGAATCTTCTGTGTGTATATTCTCTGGCATATCACCGAAAAAACTTCTATGACTACCAATAATCCATTCATCATCTCACGTTCCCCTTCATGATTCCTGTATACATACTTTTGCTTCATCATCCTAATCTGCTGCTTTTTGCTTCATCATCCCAATCTGCCGCTTTTCACTTTATCATCCCTATATACATACTCTTCACTTTATCCCTGTATCTGGCTGCGATGCTCAATTTCTGGCCGTCATCCATGACCAGCTTATCATAATAAAACTCTTCCACATGCCATACGTTTACCAGATAGGATTTGCTGATACGGACGAATTTTGTATTCAGGCGCCCCATCTGCGCCTCCACTTCATCCAGCTTCTGATAAAACTCCCGCTCGCCATCCTGGCAGCATATATGTATCTTCCTCCTCTCGCTGTAAAAATAGCAGATTTTTCTCACCGGAATCCTGTACAGGGCCTTTTGGTAACTATACTCAAAGATTTCCTCCTTATCCCCCAGCACCTTTACCGCCCGCCTTAGAACCGGTTCCAACCGTTCTTCCTCCACCGGCTTATCTATAAAATCAAAGGGCTGCACACCCATCAATTCTTTGCAGTATTGGTCATGAAAGGATACAAAAATTAGTATGGCCCTGTTGTCCGCTTCCCGGATGCTCTTAGCCGTCTCCACACCGCCTGCCCCTTCCATCTCAATATCCAGCAGCACGATATCCATGGAACCGCTCAAATCTATCTCCGCCAATAATTCCTCTCCGCTTTGAAAACACTTCACTTCCCTGTTCAAATTCAGTTTATCGGCAATCCGGCACACCATTTCCTCCAGCACCTGCCGCTGCTGTCTCTCATCCTCGCATATCCCGATTCTTATCATATGTAAATCCCCCTTAACCCTCACTCCTCCCTAAAGGGAAACAACAGCTTCTGGTTTTCCTCCGTATACACGCTGTCATTTTTAATTAATTCACAGCCGGAATCGATATTTTTGGGCACCTTCTCCCCATTCAGCAGCTTCCCGGCAGCCTCCACGCCCAGATATCCCATCTTAAAAGGGTTCTGGATAACAATAATTTCAAATACGCCCTCCTCCAGCATCTGTATTTCTTCCAGGGAACTGTCGATACCCACTACCCGTATCCTTTTGTGAAGCCCCTTTTCCTTGATTGCCCTGGCCGCCCCCACTGCCGAGTATTCGTTCAGCCCGGCCACCAAATCAATATCCGGGTATTTTTCAATCAATTCCATCATAAGTGCATAGGCCTTATCATAATCCGAATCGCAAAAGACCACATCCACAATCCTGTCTTCGTATTCCCCCAGCCCTTTGCGTACCCCCTTCTCCCTCTCAATGGCCGTAGAAGACCCTTCCACATGGCCGACGATGACAATCTGGGAATCTTTGGTGGCATACTGCTTCATATAGTTCCCTTCCACCTCCCCCAGTTTCACATTATCCGTGGCAATCAGTGTATCCGCAATATCCTCATCCACCGCCGAATCTATCAATACAAGGGGGATTCCTTCTTCCGTAACCATTTTCGCATAAGGCGTTGTCTCCGTAAAACTGCAGGGGGTTAACAGGATGGCATCCGGTTTCTGCCCAATCGCCCATTCTATCAGTTCATTTTGCGCTTCATAGTCATTTTCTGTCTCCGGGGCCACAATCGTCAGTTCCATCTTATTTTCCGCTGCTGCCATCTCCACCCCTTCGATTAGCTGTTTCCAGAAATCATTATCCTCATCTATCACCTTGGGGATAAAAATAATACGGTAATTCCTTTCCACCCTCCTGCTATTCTGCCAGAAAAAAATACCCAAAACCGCTGCTACAATCCCTACGGCCACCCATAGCCGCACATTCTTTACACGCATCCCTATATATCCCTATTCCTTTCCAATCCCGGTGCCCCATCGAAATTCCCTGCTTAAATTTCCGACACACCTATCCCGGCACCTCATTCCCTGCTCCAATCCTGGGAATCGTAATCATCACCGTAGTTCCTTCCTCTGGCACGCTTTCAAACCGAAGCCCGTATTCCGCCCCATAATACAGCCGGATACGCGTCTGCACATTATAAACGCCGACCCCGTTCTTCCCTTCGCTCTCCTTGGATTTATCAAAAATCCTTTCCAGCGTCTCCTCGTCCATCCCGATTCCGTTGTCGATAATTTTCAGGATTATCCTATCCCCTTCCCCATATCCTACAATCCGAATCAGGCCCTTGGAGCCCTTATATTTGATTCCATGGTAAATGGCGTTTTCCACTAACGGCTGCAAAATCAGGTTGATGACCTCCTCCTTCTTGATTTCTTCTTCCACCTCGATTTCATATTCCAGCTTATCCTTATAACGCATCTTCTGAATGGTCAGATAGCTGCCGGCATAATTGATTTCCTTTTCCAGGGGAATCCTCTCATTATCATTGCTGATGCTCTGCCGAAGCAGCTTAGCAAGGGCGGAAGTCATCCGCACCACTTCCTTATTTTTCCCCCCTTCCGCCATCCAGATAATGGAATCCAGCGTATTATAAAGGAAATGCGGGTTAATCTGGGAGCGCAGCGCCTTCATCTCGCTTTTCCGCTTTTCTTCCTGTTCATAGATATTCTGCTGCATCAATTGGCGTATTCTGGCCGTCATCAGGTTAAAGGAATTCCCCAGGCTGTCTATCTCGCTGTCGGAACGGATGGGCACATCCGTATGGAAATTCCCCTTTTCCACCTCTTTCATAGATTCCTTCAATTCCTTAATCGGCCTGGTAATGGCCGTGGCAAAAAAAGTAGCCAGTATCATCGCGATGCAAAGCAGCACTGCCGCCGTAAGCATATAGATGTATTCCGTATCCTTCCTGTTCCTCATCAGTTCCGAGATATCCGCTACGCCTACTACCCTCCAGCCCGTTTTCTCCGATACGGAAATAGTATAAAGCTTTCCGTCTCCATCTTCCTGTGTCACAAAATAGCCGGAACTGCAGCCAAGCACCTCATCGGTCCTCTCCTCCATCAGCCCGTTATACAACAATTGTTGTTTGGGATGGTATATGATTCTCCCGGATTCATCCATAATAAATAAATAGCTGTTGGTAGCCAGACTATTGTTCTCGCACAAATCCTTTAATAGCTTATAGTTCAAATCGATAAAAAAAACGCCCCCATTTTTACCGGTTGCAGGGTTTTTTATCCCTTTGCTTAAGGTAACCACCCATTTGTAGTTATTCCGTATCACATGCTGGACATGGGAAAAGGTGAGGATGCTTTTCTCCCCCTCCAGCGCCTTCTCATACCATTCCACATCCTGTAAGTCCACATTTTCATTCAATGTATCCTTACCGTCATTGATAATATAGTTCCTCTCCGGCGTCACTACCGCGATGTTGGAAATATCCTCCCTGGTTTCCACCACCGTATTAAACTGGGTAATAATGCGGTTGTAGGCTTCCTCTTTGTCTTCCTTTGGCATTTCCATAAACAAATATTTCTGCACATCCCCGCCCTGGATTACCATGGAAGAAATGTTCTCCATATAATTGATATAGGAATCAATATCCCTGTTCACCTGCCGGACCAGCCGGTAAGTGTAATCCGTAGAATTTTCCAGAACTGTCCGCTTCGTATAATTCACCGATATCAGCAGAAAAATAACCATCGTCATGACAATAAGCAGCGAGAACAGGAACAACATGGTAGACCTTACGCTCTTAAACAAAGACAAAACCGTAAAGCGATTTTTATATTCCGACATTTATTTCCTCATTTCCTTTGCGTATTCGGTAGGCGTTTTTCCCGTAATCTTTTTAAAAGCAATGCTAAAATAATGGGAATCGTTGAACCCTACCCGCTCTGCAATCTCATAGTTCTTCATATCTGTATTTTCCAGCAATTCTTTGGCCTTTTGCATTCTGCATCCGATGAGCACATCCATAAATGTAGTTCCTGTGGCCTGTTTAAAAATCGTGCTGAACCGGCTGGAACTAATATTCAGGTAAGAGCAGACCGAGTGCAGGCTTAAATCGCAGTCGCTATAGTTTTTCTCTATATAGTCCATAGCCAGCACCGCATATTTCTTGCCCCCCACGTTCTTTTGGCTATCCAGCTTTCCGGCAGTTTCTATGCAATAGGTGTTCAGAAGTTCCGCAGCTTCCTCCAGATCACCTGCATTCAATGCCTTCTTTAGGATTTCTTCTTTGCACGCCAGCCTTTGGCCGTTTTCCATCTCCGAAGCCCTGCATAGTTCATCCACCATATCCACCACGCGCTGTAAGATCACCCCTGCCCTCTGCCTGTCACATCGGCACTCCCGCAGTTCTTTTTCCAGAATCCCAAAGTCTTCTTCTATCTTCCCGATGTCATTCCCCTTTACATGAAGGGCTATTCCGTTAAGCAGCCCCTCCACATCTGCCGGCCTTTTCTCTTCCCGTATTTCTTCCATTTCCATCACATGGTTGCCGCCCAGTACATAGTGATATTCCAAAGCTTCCTCCGCCTCTTCATAGGAAATGTAAATCTTTTCCGTTTCCGTCACGCAGCTCCCCAATCCGATATTCACCGCCAACTGCATAATACGGTTCATCTGGGAAATAATTTCATTGCAGATATCTTTTACCGCTTGGCGCAGCAGTGCCGGTTTATTGGAATGGAACAGGATATACGTGCGGTGGTCTTTCCCCTGGCATACCTCCCCCACCTTGCTTTGCTGCACCATTTCCTGTGAAATATTATGCAGCACAAATGCCATCAAAGCGCTCTCCCTTTTTCTTTTCTCATCTAATTTTCCGGAACGGGCGTAAATATCCAGCTCCACAATTGCCACCCTGTATACCGCCGAATCCAGGTTCAGCCCTATTTTTTCCAGTTCTTTACAGCTTTCTTCGTCCGCTTTGCTGCCCCGGATCAAATGCAGCAGCGTATCGGAATATAACAGTTCCTGCCCTTTCCTATAGGCGGATTCCAGTTCCCATATTTTTCTCTCCGTTTTCTTTTCCTTATCCATCTCCGCCTTTAATGCCAGCAAGGCCTCCCCCATTTCCTCCGCAGTAATCGGCTTTAACAGATATTCCTTCACCCCATATTTTATGGCCTTTTTCGCATAGTCAAAATCATCATATCCGCTTAATATGATTATCTTGATTGATGGATAGCCCTCGCTCAGCTTTTCGCTCAGCTCCATTCCATCCATATATGGCATACAAATATCCGTAAGAACCACGTCCACAGGATTTTTCTCTATAAATTCCAAAGCTTCTCTTCCGTTCTCGCAGCTTCCCGCCAACTCGTATCCATACTCTTCCCATTTCACATTCTCGCTGACCGCCTCACGGATGAGCGCTTCATCGTCCACAAGCAGAATCCTATACATTGTTCCCCTCCATTCCAGTATCCGTCATACTGTACTGATTTTCTTAAAGATTGGAATGCCCAAAGACACTTTCTCAATTTATGTCCGCCTCATAACGGACTTTCCTATAATGATTCGGGTGTCAAAAGCCCTGGCTGTGGA
>BLLT01000232.1 GCA_011958945.1 Lachnospiraceae bacterium
GACATTTGGCGACTGCCGCGAGGGTCAAATACCGCTGCTCTGCAGCGGGGTATTTGATTAAATTGGCATTGAAAGATGACACAGCCTAAGCGAGTCGGGGGGGGGGATCTTCCCTACTCGATTAAGACAGTTTATGTCTTCAATATAGTCATATCCTTTATTATTTAAGATACGGTTTTTATCTGTGCTTTTCAACAAATCGGAAAGGTAATGGATCTTTTTTATTCGGAAAAATATTTCTCACAAAAGTCCTTTGCATTCACGATTTGAATATTTCCAAACTGCTCTATTACGAGAAGATCTTTATCTCCGCTGACAATATATAAAGCGTGAGAATCTTTTGCGCATTCCAGAAATTTGTTATCGTCAGGGTCACGGCATATTCCAATATGAGTAACAGGCTCGATAATTTCCATAGCCTGGATTAGCGGGCTTAAAATTGCCCTATTGATATGTCCTTGCTTTCTGTTAATCATTTCCTGTACAATTTCCTCGTATTCGTTAATAATTTCTGCTGTAGCACAGGCTGTTATCTTCTGACTAACAACAGCACTAAGAATTTTTCGCGGAAACCCGCCAAAAAACACACCGGAAATCAAGACATTTGTATCTATAACAATTTTCATACTTGTTTCTTCTTTCTAACCGCTTTGACTATATCATTAACATCATTTTCACTATACCCAACAGATGCTGCCCATTTTTGCGCTTCGTCCAGTGAGGCTTCAAATTCCTCAGTAGAAGGAAGTTTTAAAGTTTTAAGCATAATAACATCTCCTGATGTATATGCCACCAATTTATCACCAGTATTAATCGACAGAAGTTTTCGGATGCTGATTGGCAATGAAATTTGTCCTTTGGAAGAAACTGTTAATATTTGTGTATTCATTTGCTTATGCTCCTCTGGTAAGAATTTCTTACTTATATTATGCCATAATATAAAAATGTATGCAAGAAAAATTGAATTCACCGCTTGACAATGCAGCAAAGATGCGATGCGGTTTTGTTAGGGCCGCAAATCCGTTTTGCGCTGGATGATATCAGGAAGAAATCCGGGGGGATTCCGGTAATGGCCATTGCCCCTCAGGACTTTGGGATGATAAATGCTGTCTGGTAAAATGTTGCACGAAAATGAGAAAAATCCTTTTTTTTAAATTGAATTTTACCGCGTTTGGGAGTAAAATAAAAAGAAAGTTTACAAACACGAAAGAAAGGATAGATAGTATCATGAAAAAAAGTCAAAACAAATGGATATGCGCTGCTATTCCGGCGCTGCTGCTTCACTGCAGTATTGGTACCGTTTACTGCTGGTCGATTTTCAGTCAGGAGATAGCGGATTACATCGGTTTTTCAAAGGGGGCAACAGAGTGGGCATTTAGTTTCGCCATTTTCTTTTTAGGGATGTCGGCGGCATTTTTGGGAAATGTGGTGGAGAAGGATATCCACAAGTCTTCCCTAATCGCAGCGATTTGCTTTGCAGCCGGTATGGCGGGAACCGGGTTCTTCATTTATTACGGCGGGCAGCATCAGCAAAGCCCTCTGGCTCTAATCGGTATTTATATATGCTATGGTTTCATTATGGGCATCGGACTGGGAACAGGGTATCTGTCTCCGGTTAAGACCTTGATGCTCTGGTTTGAGGACAGAAAAGGCCTTGCAACCGGCCTTGCTGTGGCGGGCTTCGGGGCTGCCAAGGCGATTGCAAGCCCTATCATGCAGGCTATGTTAGAGAATCTGGGCGAGGGCGGCATTTATAAGATGTTTTTAATTTTGGCCGTGGTATATTTCATTATGATGTTCGCAGGGCATATTCTGCTGAAGAAACCCGAGGGATGGCATGAACCCCAGAAAAAGGAAAAAGGGCAGAGCATCTTATCCGTTATCAAGACGAGGCCGGTGGCCAATTATATCGGTATCTGGGCAATGTTCTATATCAATATTACCTGTGGGCTGGCATTGATTTCCCAGGAAAAAATGATTGTAAAATGTATCGGCCTGGCAGGGGTAGTAGGGATTATCTCCACGGTTTCCGCAATCTTTAATGCGGGCGGGCGTCTTGGATTTTCCGCATGGGCGGATACAATGAAAGACAGGAATACCATATACAAATTAATTTTTGTGCTCTCCATTGCATTTACTGCATTGGTAATGGTGACAGGCGGTATTAAGAACGGCCAGGGCAATATGCTTTTAGTAGCTCTTGTGCTCGGATTGATTTTTGTTGTCAATGCGGGCTACGGCGGCGGTTTCTCCAATGTGCCTACCCTTCTTTCCGACCATTACGGAATGGGGAGCATCAGCGCACTTCACGGCATTACCTTATCGGCCTGGGCCTTTGCCGGACTGACAGGCAATCAGGTGGCGAACTTAATCGTTAATAATACCGGAACCTTTATTCAGGATTCCCATGGCAACAGCATCAACCCGGTGGGGTATCAAAATGTGCTGTATTTAACGATAGTGCTTTATATTGTGGCATTGTTAATCAGCTTGTTTATGGTAAGGCCTTTGAATAAAGACGGGAAGAAAAAATAAACGCAAAAGACAGGAATAACTGACTGATTGCTTATTGAAAGAATAGGCGGAAAAATCCCCGGTTCAGGAATTCACAGTATAGAAAGGAATGGTACATGTATGGAACACTATTACCAGCCGGAAATCGAGTGTGCCTCCCAGGAGCAAATCCGGGCCTGGCAAGGCGAACGTTTGGCAAAAACCGTAAAAAGGGTTTATGAGAATGTGGAATTTTACAGGAAAAAGATGGATGAGGTGGGGGTAAAGCCTGAAGATATCCATTCTGTGGAGGATTTACATAAGCTTCCTTTTTTGACGAAAGATGATTTGCGGGATGCGTATCCCTATGGTTTGCTTGCAGCGCCTTTGTCCGATTGCGTTCGTATTCAGTCGACCAGCGGAACAACAGGGCGCAGGGTGGTGGCATTTTATACTCAGCATGATTTGGATTTATGGGAGGACTGCTGCGCCAGGGCGATTGTGGCGGCCGGAGGAACCAATGAGGATGTGGTGCATGTCTGCTATGGATATGGGCTGTTTACCGGAGGGCCTGGCTTAAATGGCGGTTCACATAAGGTTGGCTCGCTGACTCTGCCCATGTCTTCGGGAAATACGGAGCGCCAGATTCAGTTTATGTGCGATTTAGGTTCCACTATTTTATGCTGTACGCCGTCCTATGCGGCTTATCTGGCTGAATCCATCTGGGAAAGGGGGCTTCAGGATAAGATTAAGCTAAAAGCGGGGATTTTCGGTGCGGAAGCCTGGACGGAGGAAATGCGTCATGACATTGAGGAAAAGCTGGGGATTACGGCATTCGATATTTACGGCCTGACAGAAATTTCCGGCCCTGGGGTTTCTTTTGAATGCAGCGAGCAGACGGGGATGCACATCAATGAGGACCATTTTATTGCAGAAGTAATTAATCCTAAGACCGGGGAAGTACTGCCGGACGGGGAGAAAGGGGAACTGGTATTTACCAGCATTACAAAAGAAGCTTTCCCGTTAATCCGTTACCGTACCAGGGATATCTGTATTTTGAGCCACAAAAAATGCTCCTGCGGACGTACCCACGTAAAGATGACCAAACCGTTAGGCCGCAGTGATGATATGCTGATTGTGAAGGGTGTCAACGTATTTCCGTCTCAGATTGAAACGGTGCTGCTCAACCAGGGTTATCCGGCCAACTATCAGATTATTGTGGACCGTCAGAACAACAGCGATACCATTGAGGTACAGGTAGAAATGACGCAGGAAATGTTCTCGGATAATGCAGGTATTGTAGCGAAGAGGGAGAAGACGTTAGTGGATGCGTTAAAAGCGATGCTTGGTATTTACGTAAAGGTGAAACTGGTAAACCCGAAGAGCATTGCCAGAAGCGAAGGGAAGGCAGTCCGCGTAATCGACCGGAGGAATTTATATCAAGGGTAAAGTTGAAAACCCAGACAGGAGGGCTTATGACTGTAAAACAGATTTCTGTATTTGTGGAAAATAAAGCAGGGAAGCTTGCAGAACTGACAGAATATTTGCATGAGCAGGAGATTGACATGCGTGCTCTGTCTATTGCTGAAACGCAGGATTTTGGGATTGTACGTATCATTGTGGACGATGCGTATAAAACATCCTGTATCCTGAAAGAGGCAGGATATGTGGCCTCCATTACCCCGGTGCTGGCGGTGGAAATGCCGGATGAACCGGGAAGCTTGTTTAAAATTCTGAAAATATTAGGGGATGGCAATGTTAATTTGGAATATATGTATGCATTCCTGACCAGAAAAGAAGACACGGCTTATATGGTACTTCGCGTGGAAGATAATGAGAAGGCAGCGGATATTTTGAGCAAAAGCGGGATACATACGATTTGCCAGGATGCGGTGGCTAACTTGTAGTGAGTGAGGAAAAGCATATCATAAAAGCATATGCATGAGGATAAAAACGGGAGCACGAAAAGTGTTGGGCTTTTTGTGCTCCTGTTTTTGATTCCGTAGTGGGGAGGGCAAGTGCATAAAACAGCACTCGCGGAACTGGAAAACAGCATATGCCCGGACAGTACCCCAAAGGATTGACGGACGCGAGAGCGGCCGGAAAGCCTTTGCAAAGAAAGAGATGAAAGGGTACTGGGAAGGCATATGCGGAACTGGAATGAAAAGGGAGAGGGAAGATGGATTGGATACAGGCAGCGGATGAAGCGGTTTTGCTGTTCATTCAAGAATATATAAGGGTGGATGTGCTGAATGGATTCTGGAAGGCAGTTACATTTTTGGCGGATAAAGGCTGGTTTTGGCTGGGGGTGAGCTTTTTGCTGCTTTTATTTAAAAGGACCCGCGCTGTTGGGGCGGCATCGCTGGTTTCGATAGCCATTTGCTTTTGCATAACGAATCTGGTGTTGAAAGGTTGTGTAGCCCGTCCAAGGCCGGATGCTGTCATGGATGCTATTGTGCCGCTAATCAGGACGCCCAGGGATTATTCTTTTCCTTCTGGGCATACTACGGTTTCATTTGCCGGCGCCTTAGTCTGTTACCGTATGCTGCCGCGGAGGTATGGAATACCGGCGCTTGTGCTGGCAGGGGTGATTGGCTTTTCCAGGCTGTATCTGGGTGTGCATTTTCCCAGCGATGTGCTGGGCGGTTTTCTGGTGGCGTTGGCGGGGAGTTGGGTGAGCGTGAAAGTATTGGCAGGCAAGGCGGATGTACAGTAGGTTTATAATACCAAAAACTCCAAATCCTCCGGAACGTAAATATTGCCCTGAAAATATTGCCTCCCTTCGGCCAGATACAAATCTTTCCGATTTCCCATATAATTATCCACAGTATGATACAACAAAAGATTCTCAACATGAAGTTCTTGAGCAGCCAGACAGGCATCTTTTACGGTAGAATGGCTTTTTTCATAGGGCTTGTAGATATCTGCCTGGGAGTGGAGGCAAAATGCTTCGTGCAAAAGCCACTTGCTGTCTTGGGCATATGCATGCATACATTCGCGGTAGGGTTCATCGCCACAGCAGGTGAGCTTTTCACCATTTCCGAAATCCATGGTGAATCCATATTGTTTCGTCTTGGAAGACCGGATATCAAAAAAAGTAAATTTTTTTCCAATGATTTCCCACATTTCCCCGTCCTGTACAGTAACCAAGTGCAGTCTGTTCCCTACAAATCGATTGTGGGTTTTTGGCAGCAGCGTATGGGCCAGATTATACAGGATGGCAATCACCTCGTCATGGCCATAGATATAGGCTTCTCCTTCGTACTGCTCCTGGTTCATGTGCTGGCATATAATCCTCATCATCCAGACAATCCCTAAGATATGATCTATGTGTTTATGGGTTACAAAAATATCCCTGATGCCATTCCAAGGCAGATTGGCCTGATGCAGCTGATCTAAAACTGTATTTCCGCCACCGCCGTCAACTAATAGATGACGGTTGTTTTCGCTTAATACAAAGCATGTGTTATAGCACTTTGCGGCAAGGGCATTTCCTGTTCCTAACATTGTAATTTCCATGTGGGGCCTCTTTTATATTTATAGTACGGTTATTTTATCATAGGGCAGATGAATTGCGCAAGGAAATGGAAAAAAGAAAGAAAAAAGCATGTCAGGGGGAATAGTATTCAAAAGATTTCTGAAAAATATAACAACTTAACTAAAAAAATAAATGAAAAATGTATAGATTTTTAAAAATAACTAGGTTATAATGAACTATAATCAGCAAAAATAATAAATATTTACTGGTTTAAAAAGGCGACATTGTGAATTATTAATAATAGCAAGGAAAAAGATGTTTGGCAAAGCTTTAGTATGGATCATAGTACCGCAAAATTGTACGGAATATATATTTCGTCAATATACTAAAATGTTGTTTCATTTGGAGGAGGGAATTTTTATGAAGACAGGGAAGGCACCGTACAGGATATTGGCAATGGCACTGGCAGTAACAGTGTTTGCAACGTCTACCTCGTTGACCACATTGGCCGAGAAGGGGGAAGGTTATGATGGAACAGGGGCAGTGCAAACCTTGAGTGAGGCTATGCCGGAAATGGATTACGGCAGTCCAACGAGTGAGATTTCAAGTGAAAGCCAGACGGAAAGTTCCGCTGAGATAATCGGGGGGGGGGGTGGAGACGCCTCTCATGAGAATCCGCCTGTAGATGAAACGACAGGAAATCAAGATGTTCCATCAGAACCACAGGTTCCGGGAGAAAAACCGGGGCAGTCAGAGAATCCGGAAGAGAAGCCGGATGAGTCAGTAAGTCCGGAAGAGAAGCCGGACGGGTCAGTAAGTCCGGAAGAGAAGCCGGACGGGTCAGTAAGTCCGGAAGAGAAGCCG
>BLLT01000233.1 GCA_011958945.1 Lachnospiraceae bacterium
GATAGGCAGTATCATGAGGTTGGGGTCAAAAGGTATTTTGACCCCTGAGGGAAATAGTATGAGAGGAGGCCTTACCCAACTATGAAGGAAGAAAATAACGAAAAAGGGGGCATCCGGTTCTTACGCTGGCCATGGAATATTGTAATCTATCTTTTGCTCATAGTTGTACTGCGCATATTTGCCATTCCGATTATCCTCATCCTGATGCGGGTCCAACAAAAAAATAATCCACACGGCATCGCGGAGGGATATTGCCTTAGCCGTACGCGAAAGCGGCTTTCCTGGCTGATTTGGAGCCTGCTCGCCTTTTTTATCGGCGTATGCCTGGGGGTATTTTTTTATGTGGAAATGCAGCAGGATAAGAGTTATTGGGAGTATATGGATTACATAAAATTTGGCATAGCAGGCGGAGGAGCCGTCCTTTTGTTTATTGCCGGAATCTATTTGGCATTTGTAGCTGTCCGGGATACTTTTTTTCCTGCCAAAAGCGGGCTGGCCCAGTCCATCCGGAATCAGCTTCCTTTTCCCGACGGGGCTCCGCCGGTGGATGAGCTGTTTGCCATGGTGGATAATGATCTGAAGGAGAACGGCCATTGGTTCGGGCCTGTAGGCATTGGGAAAGAGTGGGTTCTGGGCGAATCCGCCAACCGCATTGAGCGTATCCGGGGCATTTTTACTATTGATGAAATCCATCAGCACAATACCCAAACCGGAACCCGTACCAGCCGTACGCTCCAGCTTGCCCTGATTGACGACCGGTGGAAAAAAGCGGTCACGGATTTCCGTGATCCCGGCGATTTAAAGGCGGCGGCGGACTTTCTTTCCCTACGCGTGCCCGATGCCGCCCGTGGGAAAAACGGCCAATGCAGCACTTTCTGGACCATGGATGAAATGAAGCGGGAGGCCTTTGAACGGGAATTCCGGCATAAACGAAACCTCCGGGAAGCAGACCTGGCCTGGAAGGAATCCGCAGATAATATTTCCCAGGAGGTCATTCTCCGCCAGACGGATGGCTCCATGACCTCCCGGGTTACCCTTTCCCTGGTAAGAGAGCAGCTGAAACATTGTTCCACGGATGGCGGCCTTTTCTTTACTTTAACCCTTTCCCATCCAATGGAAAAAGATGGGCGGATCTATCGGGCAATGAATTGTTTCGGAGGACAGGCGGAGGGCAGCCAGACCAAAGGGAACATGGTATTGTTGACTATAGATTTTACCGATTCCAAAAGAAATGCTAATTTAACCATGGCTCAATCCATGGATGCCAGAAAGGCGGAAAGCGTTTTGGAAAAATGGCTGAACCAGCAGCTTCCCGATTGGAAAGGCTGGATTCCAAGCCAGAAAGGCTGACAGGATATCCCTATGGGCAATTTCTTCCAACCGGAAAGGACTGGAAGAAATGTGCTAGTACTGATCGGGTAGGAGGCAAGTTATAACTATCTGGGCAAAGCCTACTTCTTCGGCCGGGGTGTGGCACAGGATTATGCCAAGGCTTTCCAGCTTTTATCCTATGCTTATAACAAAGGCAGCAAATGGGGTGTCTTTTACTTAGGAAAGTGTTATTTCTACGGTCTGGGAACACCTCAGGACTATTCCCGCGCCCTGCAATTTTTAGATGAGGTGGACTGGAATTATTGGGAAGCCGATTATTTGCGGGGAATGATTTATGCCCGCGGCCTGGGCATTGCAGAGGATATCCCCAAGGGCGTCGCTTATCTGCAAAAGGCCGGGAATCATCAGGAAGCGAAGGAAGAACTCCTTCATTACAAGAAAACATTATTCGGAAAGTGGAAACGCCGGTAAGGCATGGAATGCACCGGAACATTTCTATCTTATACCCTGCATTCCCCATCATGGCAGATACAGTTTATCTGCGCAAAGAAATCCATCTTGCCCAAATCCTGCAGCAATGCGTCCTTTTCCTTTGTGCGGATTTCGATGACTATCTCCGTCTCTTTATTCCTGGTAGTCCTGGCCTTTTCTTTATAATATTTGCAATGTTTTCTGACCGCACCATACAAGACCGTATAACTGCTTTCCTCAAATACGCCTCGCAGCACCAAGAGTTCCGGCGCTTTTGTATTGGGAATCAGCCCCATGGCAAACAGAAGTACCGTCATCACCACGGACAATACTACCGCAAGCATATATAGCCCCACCCCTACAATAATGCCCGCGCTAATGGACCAAAATAAATATAGCAAATCCATTGGATTCTTCACCGCATTCCGAAACCTCACAATGGACAAGGCCCCCACCGTGCCAAGGGAAACAAGCAAATTGGACTGCATCGCTATCATAATTGCAGCTACGATAACGGGCATCCCGCATAGCGTAATATTTAAGTCCTTGGAATAAAAGGCCGGCTTCCCGGACATTTTATACACAAAGAAAATATATATCCCGACCAGGCACGCCATTAACAGAATAAAAATGACCGTTTTTGACGTAAGGCCCGTTCCTCCCCCCAATGCTTTGTACACACTATTCTTAATAATATCTTTTGCCGACATGCTTTCCTCCTTCTGAAACACATATTTTAAAAACCGCCGTACCGCTCCCTGCATATGCGGTATTTGGAATATGAAACTTGCCGCAGGCAGCCGGTTTCCATCAACTGCGGTATAAACTGGGGCAGAAATTCATCGTATTTTATTTCCAGTATATAGTCCTGCCCCTCCAAAAAGTCATAGGATATCCCCTGTATGCCAAAGGCTTCCGTCTCCCGGCTTGCCCGTATATTCCTGTCAAAGGTAATGCGCACATTGCCCGGAGGATAAATATATGCTTTCCGCTCATAAGCAACAATAACTTTCGGCCGAAGCCCCTGTGTCCTGATTGCCATATTAAAAAGGAAGGCAGGGTCATCCGTGGTGGCCAAATCCTCTATGCACTCCCCATTCACCAATTTCTCCAACTCTTTTACGGTAATGCATCTGCCCCTTTTCAGGATTTTACTATTCCGCTTTTCCTTCACTTCCAGTTTGATGATATCCGGTACATGGTTATAAATGCGTATTCTATATTTCCGCCGATTATCATTTCCCTCCGACACATCGGCCAGGCAAGTATCGGCAAAATCATCGAAATATAAACTATCCACGCAATACCCTTCCCCGCCATCGCCATTGCCATCCACCCGGAGCACTGCGTCCAGCCGCCGCTGCAGTTCATAGAATTCCTGGCCGGTGCAGCAGTATTTATCTTCCACCCTGTACAGTTTCATTTGTATTGAATTTCCTTTCCCATTAGTCCTGTTCGAACCATGCCTGCATCGTAACATCTCCATTCTCCAGCGAGACACTCACTTCCCCTTCCGCACTTTCTATATCCCCTCTCCAGCCTGCAAAATGATAGCCTTCCGCCGCATTAGCGGATACGGAAATGGGGAAATCGCTGTAGTAACGCCCCTCCCATGCGCTGCAGTTCCCTAATTCCGCAGTATTAATGCGAATCGTCCCCCCTTCCGGAATGTTGGAACTTATATTAATGCGGACAAGATTCCCCGATAGCCCGAAAGTATCCGCCAGACTTTCCATGGCAGCATCAAAGCGCTTCTTGAAAAAATCGTCCAGCTGTTCCATTTCTGCGCCAAAATCGTTCCAATCATACGCAGCATCAAAAAAACGCTGATGGTCTTTTACTATCTGCACGCCATAAACATCGCCCCACTCGGCAAGCATGGGATGTATCCTTTCATAGGAAAAGGTGGTATTTGCAATATCCATAAAAGAAATGCTAAAACGCCGGCGAAAACCTTCATTTTCCAACAGGCTTTTAACCATCGGCTCACCCAATAACGCATTTTCCTGCGCCCAGTTTTCCCTGCCCTCCAAAGTATTGCTCTCCTTACGGGCACATTCGTCCAAATCATAAAGCATAAACCGCCATTTCCCGTCACTATATGGAGTTCCCTCCTGAACGGTTCGCCATAAAGCCGTATTATAGCCAAAGCCAACGTCCTGGTTAGCCAAATACAGATTAATGCAGCAATAGTCTATCAGACTCTGGATATCCACCAGCCCTTCTGCAAGGGCATATGTATCTTCATAAGTCAGGTCGCACTCCGTAATCACATCCAACATATATTGATAGGCCTCCATAGTCTCGTCCGGTTTCGTGATTGGATTTCCGGCCTTGACCACCATGGCCTCATCGTTGTTCAGGTGAAAGCGGTTTCCGATATATTCGGCATTATACCTTTCCCGAATACTATAAATCCCCCAATATTCCCCGTTCAGAAAAAGCACACAAGGCTTCCCCCTCTGTATGGCAACGGACTGCCGTTCACTGGCAGCTTCCTCCAAAAATGCATCCAAAAACTTTATCCCTTCCGCATTTCCCCCTCCGTTCCTCATTTTAATAGAAGAATAAAGGACGCCGTCATCAAAAAAATCCTCTGGAAGCTTCTCGTCCCCGCCATAAATATCCCTTACAAAGAGATTAAAAGATTTCTGCGGAAAACCCCTGGTGGAATTTCCTGCAATCCGGATTCCCACATCCTGTGTAAAACAATGGGAATGGGTTTCATCAAAATATGACACCGATGCCTTTTTTTCCCATTCCTTCCCTGTATAAAAGGCATTGGAAGCCATATACCGATGCCATTCCCTTCCATCGGCATCCGTATAGTTATTCAGCACTTCCCCATCCTTCAAACCGCCATTGGCAAGATATTCTTCATATTTAATGCCATTTCCGTATATTCCGCTTTTGGCGTCAAACAAATCTTCCGGGTCAGCGACCAGTGACATCACTGCCATTTGGTCATACTCCTCTTTTTCCCCATAACCCACAAAAAATGTTTCCGTAACGATATCGCTGATTTGATTCGCGGCAGAATTATAGCACACCGCCCGCACAACAACCGCTTTATCTACAGGGAAATCCGGCACATAATCTTTCGTAGGCGTTAAATCCGTCCGGCCTGCATACCGGTTTTCCTCCTGCGTGTTGTCTGCAATCCTAATTGCCCCTTCATAAAGAAGGGAATCCCCCGTCGGCTCGCTCCCATCCAAGGTATAATAAATCTTTTCCCCGTCTGGCGAAAATAACCGAAGCTCTAAGTCCTCTTCGTAAAAACCGCCCGGATATTCAAAAATCGGCTCTTCCAGCGCCTTCGCCGGAAGAATTTCCGCCCCTTCGTTGGAACGGCCAAGCGTGGTGCCCATAACCGACCACTTATCTTTTCCATCCTGCACCCTTCCATAACTCGTGTCATAAGAAAGGCTGGGCACCACAATCTGATCCAGGAAGACACCCCTTTCAGCATCTGCCAGAAAAATTTGATCCCCGTCTTTGGATATGCGCAGTTCCGATTCCTTTGGCAGCCAGACAGCGGCATACCCGCCCGCCGGGACCGAAATTCCTTCCAGAGAAAATTTATCCGCTACTTTCCTATCATCCGTCAGAAAGCAGCCATCCATGGAAACCGCTTCCTCCCCCGGATTATATAACTCTATACAGTCGGGGTAGCCTTCGCTGCCATCGCTTTGCGCTGCAAAATTATTGCTGCAGATTTCATTGATAACAACATGCCCTTTCCCGAAATTATCGCTTAGGCCTGCCGCCGTCAATATCGGAAAAGCAAAGAGCAGCGCTATCTTTTGAATTATTTCTTTTCTCATATCAATCTTCCTCAGATGCAGCATTTATTTTTAAATGACATTTACTAAATGTCATTTTTACAAAAGAATACCATATATTATATATAATGACAAGCACTAAATGTCATTTTGGACGTCAGTGCACTGACACGTTCACATTTTGCCAAATGATTTGGCTGAAAGCGAACGTGTCAGTACACTAGTGATAGTTTGGCCTATAGCTAAACTGTTACGTTTGCCGCAAAAGCCTATAAAAAACATAATTGCTAAAATAAAATCTGGCGGAGGGGAATAATGTATAAAAACAGGGCTGCATCGGGGAAAAATAACATATCTGGCACTAATATCGCCCGCATCCGAAAGGCATTACATCCCAAAGTATCCCAGAGGCTGCTGTCCGTCAAGATGCAATTAGAGGGAATTGAATTGGATAAAAACGCCATACAGCGCATCGAATGCGGGGCCAGGTTTATTACAGATATTGAACTGAAGGCCTTCGCAAAAGTACTAAATGTGAGTTATGAAGAGTTATTGGCTGAATGAGCACTATGAAGAACGCAAGATAGGACTGTTTTTTGAACATCAACGCCCCTTTCTCGTTTTAAAGTCCGACTCCCATTCTTCAATACTTGGGTAGTATGCCGTTATTATATGCAGATTGATATTATCGCTTTCTATATAATATTACATCATACTTAAAATAGCTAATGAAGCCGGAATCCCTTGCAAAATAAGGAGATCCCGGCTTTTGATATTCTAAAAAATGTTGTATATTTCGGCTAATTGCCCGGTGTGACATGTGTTTTCTGGTCATCAAGCATAACTTCCAAAAGTCGGTATACCAGCAGTGCGGTATAGCAGATCAGGAAATGTCGAAAATACACTTACTTTAGAGGATTTTGAAAAACAGTGGGGTGCTAAAAGGATTTAATATGTTGTTTTGTAGGTAGCGGTATATGGAACATAGTTTGATTTCTTTATGGAGCGAATATGAAAAATTCGGTATAATTGACACAGGCAGTATGTTGAAAACAATTATGCCAAATTTAAGAAAAGAAGTACGAAAAATACATACGCAGAACTATGCCATTACTCCGCCGGCAACAGAAAAATCCCGCTGGCAGGCTTATTTGACTGTCAGACGATGGGCAGATTCTTTCTTGGCTAAATTGACGTGATCGTACGGACTTTGCAGCAAGTGCAAAGTCCTGGGCTGAACTGTTACCA
>BLLT01000234.1 GCA_011958945.1 Lachnospiraceae bacterium
AAACGCAAACCGCCGTGTAAGCATATTACCTCTGTTTCCCCCGCTTTCCAAGCGGTTTTCCTCATTTCTCCTTAGTGCAGTTTCAGTAACCGGGATATGTTTTCCCCCAATGCCATTTCCGCCGCCCGCTTGTCCGGGCTTACAAATTCGATGAGCTGCCTGTATAAATATGGTTCCCCGTAAGGCGCATCTGAACTGTACAGGCATCTCTCCGGCAGTTCGACCAATGCCATTTTTGTGGCAATGGAAGCGAAAGCCGCCGAAAGGTCTAAGTATACATTCCCATGCCCTTTCGCAAATTTTATGACCTCCATCCAGTTTGATCCACCCAAATGTCCGAAGCTAACGGGAATGTCGGGATATTTTTCACATAAGGACATCAGAAGTTTTATCCCGTCCATCGTAACCGGGTGGAAAGTATGTACCCAGACTGGATAAATCCTTGTATCCATCAATGCCTGAAATACAGTGTCCAACTGCATGATCTGCTGCTCGTTTCCGGGCGTAAACTCCCCGATCCCATACAGTGAATTGGAAGTAATCTGTGCATCAATCCATTCTTCCGTTTCCTCCAGCCCCATCCCTAAAGGAACAGAGCCGAATCCCAAAAAGCGTTCCGGGTATTCCTTTACGGCCTCCACAACTTCCGAGATGTTCTTTTTCAGGCGGCGGATGTTATCCTCCTTACTGTTGGCTCCCGCCAGAATCTTATTCAGGGCTGCCATTTCTTCTTCCAGCTCCTTTAATGTGCCGGCTTTCTCCGGGTGTGGCGCAGTGCAGAATAATACCGTCTTATCCACTTCCGCCGCATCTATTTTATCCAGCTGCATTTTTACGGGGAACATGACATGTTCATGGCTGTCTATCACCATTTTCAGAACCTCCTTGACAATTTTGGTATATTGACGTTAGCATTAAGGATAGCTAAAATCAAGTACGCACTTTTTTGAAATAAGGTTTCCTTTTTGAAACCGTGCGTGGAAAGGGGCAATACATAATGGCAAAGGTGCAGGCAGTGGATGAACAATGCCCGGTTGAACTTGGGCTGAATATCCTTAGCGGAAAATGGAAACTGAAAATATTATGGCATCTCTCCAAAGGCACAATCCGTTTTAATGAATTACAGCGGCTCTTGGGCAACATCACCACCAAGACGCTGACGGAGCAGCTCCGGGAACTGGAGGAACAGGGAATCATCCTGAGAACTGTTTTCCCGGAAGTCCCTCCGAGGGTTGAATATTCACTTAGCGAAATAGGCTGCACCCTGAAACCGATTTTAGGTGGGCTGTGTGAATGGGGAAAGACCTATCAGGAATACCAGAGGCGGCAATAAAAATACGGGGAAATACCATTTTTCACAGCCCACTTTCCCCGTATCATACCTGGGCGATCTGAATTTTTCGCCCCTATACCCTCTGCCACAGCAGCATATTGTCCTGAAATTCAGCCAACAATTTCCCGGTATCTTTTAGCCATGAAAGGTAAGCGCGCACTGTGCTGCCAACCAACACATACTGCTCAAAGTTCATGGTAAGTCCATAGCCTTTGAACACTTCCTGCAGAATCCGCTCAAAGCACATTGGTTCTTCACAAATGGATAAAATTCTTTCTGACACTTCATACACCTTATCCCTGTTATAACGGACAAGTTCCTTCACATCAGCGGATGTCTCCGCATGGGCAGGAACGAATATGGCCGCCTCCATCTGCTCCACCTTATCCAGCGTTTCCAGATAAGCGCCCACATCATAGATAAAGGAAACCGCATATTTGTCCAGCGTCTCCCTGCTGCTGATACAGTCCGCAAGGAACACTACATTGTCCGGCATACGGAAACCCACCATGTCAAAGAAATGCCCCGGCAGCGGTATCACTTCAATCCCCTTCGGGAAACTTTCATCTGAAAAATCCGTCACATCACTCTCCTGCGCCATCAGGAACTTATGCCGCAAATCCTTACACGGATAACCGCCGTAAAGGAAGGACGGCTCCAAGACCGGATATTTTGTAAAAGCCGCCTCTATGCCGCCGGAATAAACCTTACAGCCCGTCTGCCCCTGCAGGTACTTGTTTCCGCCGATATGGTCTGCGTTGGAATGGGTATTCAAAATCGCCGCCAGATGCCACCCATTCTTATCCAGTATCTGCCTGACCTTCCGTCCTGCATCCTTGTCATTCCCGCTGTCAACCAGATAGACATTCTCCCCGTCTGCCACATAGACACCTATCTTCGCCGGACAGTTTATGTAATAACATTTCTCACTGACCTGTACCAATTCATACATTTTTCGTTTCCTCCTCTAATTGTTTCCACATACAAAATAAATCATAACATATCCCTTACCGTCCCTGCCATTTTTTTGTGAAATACCGGCAGGACAGACTGGCCGTGCTTATAAGAAAACTCAATGGCCTGCAGAGCATAATCCCACAAAACCCGATATACCGCACCGAAACAAAGGCAAAGGCTGTACGGAACCCTAATTCAAGCATGGTATTAAAAACCGGGTATGCAATCTCTCCTGCCCCGCGTAGGAAATTCGTGAGCAGGTAAAGGCTGACGCAGAAAGGGAATGTCAGGGAAACGATATGGAGATAGCGCACCCCTATGCGGACTATCTCCTTTTCGTCCCCCACTAACAGGTACATGAACTGCGGCGAGGCAGCCCATACAATGACCACCACCGCAGCCGCAAATACCACTGAAATCTTAAAACCATCCCTCAACCCCTTACGGCATCTGTCAAAGTTTTTAGCCCCCGCATTCTGCGCTGTGAAAACACTGAGCGAAGCCCCCAGATTGACTGCCGTGATTGTCAGTATCGTTTCAATCCTATATGCCGCTGCATAGGCCGATATTTCATTGATGCCAAACCGGTTGATCACTCCCTGTATAAAGAACATACTGACAGCGGAGGCTCCATTCTGCACGATGCTTGTCACGCCAAGACGGAATACGGGCAGTACATACTTAAAGTCAGGCCGCACCGCCAGTGCCTTTTTATCTTTACGGCGTAAATGGAAAACGGCCAGCCCTGCCGCCGCTGCCTGGGAAATCACCGTTGCAGATGCCGCCCCTCTTATCCCCAGCCGGAGGATTACAACAAACACATAATCAAGCACGATATTCATAAGGCAGGAAACGGACATATCCCGTACCGGCGTCCTTGCGTCCCCTCCGGCCTTCGCCACCGCAGAGTAAAAGTTGTATGTTGACAGGAACGGAATTCCCAATGCCGTGATCCTCAAATACTCTGCCGCAGGGCGGGCAGCAGCCGCAGGGATACCCATCGCCCTGAAAATCCATCCCGCAGACAGAAAAAATATGCAAGCCAGACCGCCGCCGATCAGAAAGACCAGCGTCCGGATGGAACCCATACAGCCCTGTGCCTTTTCCCCTGAACCATACATCTGAGCCAGCAAAATCAGAATGCCGGAGGAAAGCCCCAGAATAATGCTGTTTATAATCAGCATGGGAACATAAGAGTTTCCCACGGCAGCCAGGGCGTTTTTGCCTAATACATGCCCCACAACCGCCGTATCAAAAACATTATAGAGGTTCTGCATGATATTCCCCGCAAACAGCGGGACGGAAAATTTCAGCAGCGCCTTAACGGGCTTTCCCTTTGTCATATCCATTTCCATAATTATTTCATCATCTTCGCCATCACGGGGCGCAGGGCGAGACCAAGGGGAACCGCCACCACACAGGCTACAATGGCATTTACACTTGACACCACCGCTTTCTGCGTGACTGTCAGCATGACCGCTTCCAGGGGCAGCCCCAATACAAATCTGTGTTCAATAAAACTCTTTGACAGATAAAGGACCACATAAGCAAAAGCGCCAGCGATGCCGCCGACCACATACCGTTGTTTCAGATGTGCCGGACTGCCCGAGGTTATCTTCCCGCATATCCATGCCATGACAAATTTGAAGATAAAGGTAAAAGGCGCAGAGGCAATATAGGCCGGGTTAGTCAAGTCAAAGAACATGGAGCCGATTCCAGCCGCAAGCCCGCCCTGCAGGGGTCCCAAAAGCATACCGGATAACAGGCACATGACGTTCCCCATATGTAGCCTTGTGTTGTCTATCGCCGTGGGGATGGGAACCTGCAGAAAGGCCGATGCCACATACACTGCCGCCGCCATGATCCCAATCCGGGCGATCTCCCTTATCGTGATTTTCTTCATAACTGTTTTCCTCCTCGTTTTCAACTGGATTGCTTTGTACATGGCCTATTATAAACTTGAAATTATATGCATACAATGTTAGAATTGTGTTGCATACAATTTTATGGAGGAAAACCCATGCCTGTCAATTCCTTTGAAGATTACCCCATGTCATGGAGGCCGCAGAAATCCAGACTGGAAAAGCCCTATTACATTTCCATAGCCGCAAGCCTTGAGGCGGATATCCTGTCCGGGAAACTGCCGGCTGACACAAAGCTGCCGCCCCAGCGGGAACTTGCCGACTTCCTCGACCTGAACTTAAGCACAGTCACACGGGCATACAAGCTGTGCGAACTGAAAGGACTCCTGTATGCCGTCACGAGACGCGGGACTTTTGTTTCCCCTGGCACATCCGCCAAAAATACCTTTATGGAAAAAGAGGGCGGCATCATCGAAATGGGCATGATCAAGCCATTCTATGAAAGCAACCGTGCCATCCAAAGTACAGCGCGGCTTGTTTTGGAAAGGGATGAATCCATAAGGCTTTTTGAATACAGCAGCCCCCTGGGAACGAAGCGGCAGATAAACGCCGCCCGGAAATGGCTACGCCGGATTGGGGTAAACACCGAAGAGGAAAACATCCTGCTCTCTGCTGGGGCGCAGAATGCCCTGTCCGTCATACTCATTTCACTTTTCAAGGCCGGGGATAAAATAGCCGTAGACACCTTTACCTATACAAACTTTAAGGAACTTGCCAATTTCCTGCACATCCAACTGATCGCTGTACCCGCGGATGGAGATGGTATGTCTCCCGATGGGCTTATGGCAGCCTGCCGGAATATGGGGATAAACGGCGTCTACCTCATGCCGACCTGCAGCAACCCCACAAGTATCTTTATGCCGCAGCCACGCAGGCTGGAACTGGCAGAAATCATCCGGCAGTTCCATCTGCTTGTGATTGAGGACGACATTTATTCCTTCCTCTCCGCTTATGGCCGTACCACTCCTGCTGCAGAGCCGTTCTTTTCCCTTCTGTCGGAACAGACCGTCCACATCTGCAGCATCTCAAAATCGTTATGCGCAGGACTGCGGGTAGCCTTTCTTGCCTTTCCGGACCGGTACCGGGAGCTGCTGATCTCCGGGATGCTGGGCATCAACCTGAAAACCGTGTCCCTCAACAGCGAAATCATTGCAGAGATGATTGAAAGCGGGGAGGCGGAAAATATCGTGAGGCAGAAAATCCTTTCTGCCCGGAAACGAAACCAGATATTCAAAACCATTTTTTCTTCATCCGAAACTGATAATATCGAGCGGTTTTTCCACTGGCTGCGGCTCCCCGCCCATCTGGTAAGTGAGGAATTGGAGCTGCTGGCATTGCAGAAGGGGATTCATGTACTTGGCTCCCACCGTTTCGCAATGCAGAATGAAAACAGATCATCCTATGTCCGGGTATCTGTTGCTTCACCCGATACGGAAGATGATTTAAGAAAAGGGCTGCTGCTGTTAAAAAATATATTTGAGGAAAAGCAGATGAATTTCTTTGTCTGAATTTGAGATGTCCGAATATTGAAAAAGGACTGCCGAAACAGCCCCTTTCACTATTTCATTAAATTTTTACCGTTTTACTCATATACAAACACGGAAACTCTGTATATTATCACGGAAACCCTTATATTATCACGAAAACTCCCATCCTGTTTCCGTGATAATACAGGCAGTTTCCGTGTTTGTATATGGGTTTTGCCTGCGAGTATCGACTTTTGCGTGATAGTATCGAGTTTTGCCTGCGAGTATCCGAGTTTCGGTGATAATAACCGACTTTCGCCTACGAGTATATACTATCAGGCAAAAGAACCCCAGAACAAATGTTTATATCCCCACAAATGTAAAAATGCCCATAAAAGTACACGGAAATAATGTAACTCTGAAAGCTATGTAGTGCCGAAAGTGCCGTGTTTTACGGGCTTTGTGGGCTTTCCGTGTCTGTATCTGCCGGGGAAGGAGACACCCTGAAGTGCCAGAGCGATATCTCTTATCCCCTCACATTTACACCTACCTTTTATAAATCTTACTTATCAAAGGAGGAAACGATTCCTCATCCGTAAAAATTAATATGCAAACATATCAATATAGTCGCTGTTTTTTGTATCAACCTTTGACATGTCTACCATGCGTTCTGTCTCATTTCCGTCTTTATCCCATGCCTTAACCTTATATACCGGGTTCGCAGGGTCAAAATCATTCGGCTGGTAGACCGTAAGGGAATAATCCGCCCCGCACATTGAGCCGATTGCCTTTCCGTCCTTATCATTTGAAATATGTAGCTCAAATGTGCCGCCGGATGCCTGTGTTGCCGGAACCATATTGCACATCTGGTCAGAGTAATTCCTTCTTGCCCTTCTCGTTTCATACCCTGCTGCCGGGTATCCTGCTCCTATTCCATTTACATTCATTTTCTTAATCTCCTCCATTATTTTTGTCATAGCGGTTCCTCTATCGTTCAGAACCGCTCCTGCTCCCTTGTGATAAGTCCGAGCAGTTCATTGTTTCATACAGAAATATCCTCTATGTTCCCCGGCCAAATTCCATACCGGCCCTCACCTCCTTTCACTGACCTTCCCCATCAGCGCCACCCTGTCCGGCGCGACTTTGGCGAC
>BLLT01000235.1 GCA_011958945.1 Lachnospiraceae bacterium
ATTGAAAATTTTCAATTTTCAATCTTTCAGCCTCCCCGTCTCCTCCAGCCTTTTCTGCCTGATTTGTGCAAAATTTCCTTCTACTGCGTTGGTATCTTCCGCCACCTCATCGCTATGGCCGAGCACCGTCATAACCGTCATCCACAGCACTTTTATGTCCATAAAGAAGGAAAGGTTTTTTACATATTCCACATCTTTTTCCATCCGTTTATCCCAATCGATAAAGTTCCTCCCGCTGACCTGGGCCAGCCCTGTCAGCCCTGGCCTCACTTTATGCCGCAGCTTTTCTTCCTCGGTATAATAGGGCAGATAGGAAACCAGCAAAGGTCTTGGGCCGATAATGCTCATATCCCCTTTCAGAATATTAAAAAGTTCCGGCAGTTCGTCCAGGCTGGTCGCCCGAAGCAGCTTCCCGAATTTGGTCAGCCTTTCGCTGTCCGGCAGCAGCTTCCCTTCCCCATCCTTTTTGTCCGTCATCGTCCTGAATTTGCACAAGGTAAAAATTTTCTCATCCCTTCCCGGCCTTTCCTGGCGAAACAGCACCGGGCTTCCCAGCTTAATCCGCACTAGGGCAGCCAGCACGATGAGCACCGGGCTAAGCACCACAATCCCTATGAAAGATAACACAAAATCCAACCATCGCTTTATAAATCTTCGATACATATAAGCCGTTATGTCCTTTCTGTCCTATAATGCCTATCATGGACGACTGTTCACTGACGCCGATTTTGGCTGCATGAAACGCAGTATCTTCCTTGCATAACCGCATGCATCCCCGGAGAATCTATCGTTAGAAACAATTTATTTTGCCGCCTACGATAAAAACAAATTCTTCACCAGGCCGATAATGCGAGCCATATCCTCATCCGTATTTTTTATATCGCTGGGCAGGCATAATCCCCTGTTAAAAATATCCTCCGCTACGCTTTCCCCGTTTTCACAAAGTGTAAAAAAGTCATATTTTTCGAATACCGGCTGCAAATGCATAGGCTTCCAAATAGGCCTGCTTTCTATATTTTCCCCTTCCAGAGTATCCAACACCATATCCGGCGTTACCTTGCACCCTGGCGCTATGGTCATGCAGGAAAGCCAACAGTTTGCATCCCCATCCGGATTTAAGGGATTCATTGCGATTTCAGGGATATCGGAAAATGCCTCTTTGTATTTGCGGTAAATCTCTTTTTTCTTCGCTTTATGCTCTTCCATAAATAACAGCTGCCCTCTTCCGATACCCGCCGTTATATTGCTCATACGGTAATTGTAGCCAATCTGTGAGTGCTGGTAATGCCTGGCCGGGTCTCTGGCCTGGGTGGAAAGAAACCGTGCTTTCTTTATCAGTTCTTCCTCCTCCGATACAAGCATGCCGCCGCCGGAAGTGGTAATAATCTTATTTCCGTTAAAAGAATAAATCCCCAGCCTGCCAAAGGTTCCCGTATGCTTTCCCTTGTAAGTACTGCCCAGGGATTCCGCCGCATCCTCTATCAGCACCGTTCCATGGGCTTTGCAAATATCCATGATTTCATCCATCCTGGCAGGCGTTCCGTACAAATGCACGACAATGACAGCTTTCGGATTCGGGTATTTTTCATAAGCTTTTTCCAACGCCTCCGAGGCCATATTCCATGTATCCCGCTCTGAGTCGATGAAAACCGGTGTCGCTTTTTCGTATGCGATTGGATTACAGGTAGCCGAAAATGTCAGGGAAGGCACAAAAACCACATCCCCCTCTTCCACTCCTGCCAGCTTAAGCGCCAGATGAATGGCCGCCGTACCCGCTGAAAGCGCCGCCGCATGGGGAATACCTACATATTTTGCCAATTCCTTTTCAAACTCATTCACATTTGGGCCAAGAGGCGCCACCCAATTCGTATCAAATGCCTCTTGTACAAATTCCTGCTCCTCCCCGTGCATGGTGGGAGAGGAAAGATAAATACGCTTTTTTTCCATAATAATCTCCATTCCAGTTCCGCATCCGCCCTCCCAGCACCTTTTTTCTCGCAGAGCGATTTCCGGCCGCTTTGCGTCCGTAAATCCTCTGGGGCGCTGTCCGGGCAGATGCTGTTTTTTTATTCCAGTTCCGCATCCGCCCTCCTACCTATGGTAATGATAGGTAGGGACGATTTCCTGAATAAGCGGGCGAATGTCACCGCTTTCGTTTTTAGATTCCTCTTTTAGTTTTTTCAGCTGTATGAAAAATTGTGTTTCGTCTATCTCTATGGGTTTCCCTACATGAATGAGTCTGTTGGCCGTTTCTTTTAGGCCTTCTTCTTCCATCAGGAGTTCTTCATATAGTTTCTCGCCAGGGCGCAGCCCGGTAAACTCTATTTTGATGTCTTCGCCTACGCGGTAGCCGGATAAACGAATCAGGTTTTCCGCCAAATCCAGTATCTTCACCGGTTCCCCCATGTCCAATACGAAAATCTCCCCTCCCTTGGCATATGCCCCGGCCTGTAATACTAAAGATACCGCTTCCGGGATGGTCATAAAATATCGAATGATGTCGGGATGGGTGACTGTCACCGGCCCGCCCGCCACAATCTGCTTGCGGAAAAGGGGAATCACACTGCCGTTGCTGCCTAGCACATTCCCAAAGCGCACGGCTACAAATTCCGTGTCATAATGGTTGTTGAAGGTCTGGATGATCATCTCACAGATACGTTTGCTTGCCCCCATGATATTCGTAGGGTTTACTGCCTTATCCGTGGAAATGAGCACGAATTTTTTTACCCCGTAAAAGGCTGCCGCCTGGGCTGTCTTCCATGTCCCGAATACATTATTCTTCACCGCTTCATTGGGGCTGTCTTCCATCAGGGGCACGTGTTTGTGAGCCGCCGCATGGTATACAATATCCGGCTGATAATGTTCAAAAATCCAGTTCATCCGGTTGGTATTGCGCACCGATGCGATCAGCACTGCCAGGTCCAAATCCGGATATCTGGTCTTCAGTTCCTGTTGTATGTCATAAACGTTGTTCTCATAAATATCCACAATAATTAATTGTCTCGGCCTGTGGCAGGCAATCTGGCGGCAAAGTTCGCTGCCAATAGAGCCGCCGCCCCCAGTGACAAGGACTACTTTACTTTGCACATAGCCCAGAATGGAATCCAGGTCCACGCTAATCGGCTCGCGCCCAAGCAAATCCTCCACTTCCACATCCCGCAGCTTGCTCACATTCACTTCGCCGTTTACCAGCTGATACATGCCCGGCAAGGAACGCAGCTTACAGTTGGTTTCCTTGCATATCTCCAGGATTTTGCGCAGTTCCGCGCGAGAAATAGAAGGCATGGCAACGATAATTTCATCGATATCATAGACATCGGCGCACTCGATAATTTTATCCCTGCCTCCGGCCACCCGGATTCCCTGGATATATCTTCCCCATTTCCCTTTATCGTCATCTATAATACAGCGGATGACCATGGTGCTGAAATTGCTGTTTACGATTTCTTTAATAATCACATTGGCCGCTTCCCCTGCCCCGATTACCATGACGGAAATACCGTTTTTCTTATTCTGCTGCTTATGCTTTAAACTTCTCATGAAACGATAAGAAAACCGGCTGATAAACATCATGCTGATTAATACAAACAAATACAGGAAATAGTAACTTTTGGGCACCGGCTGCCCGGCTGTCTTGAAAAACTGCAGCCCTATACTGTTCAAAATTGTCGAAACCGCACATGACACTACCAGATTCTGCAATTCCGTCTCCCCCGCAAATGCCCATAGGCTGTGATAGAGACGAAAAATATAGCACACAAACAGCGTGAGTACAATATTGATCGGCAAAAAGCTGGTAATCGGTGTCAGAAAGTGTTCCGGCACATCGCCCAGCCGAAACTCATAACGGATAAACACAGCGAAATAACTGGCAAAAATCACGCTGATAATGTCATAGACAATCAGGCATGTTCTCCTGTAAAATAACTTTACATTAAAAGGATTCCTATCTTTTTTCATTTGCTTCTTCCCTTTTATTTCCTATGCGCGTTCCCGCGCCTCAAACAGCAGCGGAGCAATTACCAGCATCAGCACAAAGCTGGCCGGATGGCAAAGATGGAAAATCCATTCCACCAGCCCTGCCATCGCAAACGCGGCAACGGCAGCTGCAGGCAATGCCGCACAGGGCACCTGGCTCTTCCTTTTTTTATAGAAAATACATCCTTGGACAAACGCCGCCGTTCCCACAAGGAGAAACAGTACCCCTACGATAATTCCATGGTCATAAGCTACCTGCAAATAAATGTTATGGGCATGAACTGCCAAAGAGCCGTCCGGCAGCATTGCCCCCATTTCATCATGCCCCGTCAGGTTCAGCTGGTCGATATAAGCCCGGAATATATCCATCCTCCCATTTGCATATTCCTCGGTTTTCTCATATACGCTCATATCTTCGATTATTTCTTCTTCCTCTTTCGGCTTCTCTTTTTCGTATTGCGAATGCAAGGCTTCCTCTTCCCGCTGCGCCGCTGCCGCATCGTCTGCTGCCCGCTCTTCTTCTGTCTTAAAACCGATAATATCCAGTTTGTTATGTCCGTTCCCTTCATCTTCCGTGGAATTGCCGCCCCGTCTGGCCGTGAGATTACCATTTTCTTCCTCCAGCATTTCTTCAACGCTGCCTTCCCAGACTACCGCGCCCTCATCGCTAAAGCGTTTCGCCCTGTATTTTTGGTATTCTTCACTTCTTTCATAAGAAAAGGTTCCCCGTTCATCAATTCCAAATATCTTATTATTAAATACTTCCACAAATCTTGCTACCGTAATGAAATACATGGAATCCCACTCATTGCCCCTGGTAATCTCATCGGGAAAATCCTCCACCTCATACCGGAAAATATTGTTTACCATAGCGGGAAATATTCTTTGGGCCGTAAATACTACCGGGAAGCACCAAACCACGCTGCATATCATAATCAGGATCAGCACGGCCGCCTTTTTTATCCTTTTCATTCCTGCTCCCAGGATAAAGAATGTCAGCGTTACCAACGCCATAACCGCCACTGCCAAAAAGCCAGTCCTCGATGCGGTAAACAACATATAGGCCGATGACAGGCCAAACAAAAGCAGTTCTTTCCAAAGAAGCTTCAGTCCCTGCACTATCCCCGTCTTTTCTCCGCCTTTATTGCATAAGCACTTGCTGTACCTGTCCACCAGCTTCATCAGCGCCGCACACATAATAAAAGTCATATACACGGCCGTCACCGTCACCGTATGGAAAACAAACGGGAAACGGGGATAGATAAAGGAAAGGAATGGCCTTCTCACAAAGGAAAACAGCATCGAGCAGACAAAATTAAGCAACAGCCCGTTACATATATTTTGCAGCAAATGTGCCTTTTTATCCCAAAAAGCAAACCGGATGTAAAATAATGTGTATGCGGCAGCCAACACCACCGTCCACCATCTGGTATTCCTGAAAACAATAATCATTATGAAAAATATAGCAAGAATCCCGCAGTACCACCAGGAAATACGGGGCAGCTTTTCTTTTCGAACTGCATACCGGACAATCAGCTGCATCACTATATTGACGAGAAGGAATCCCGACAATATCACCGCCGCAATACCCCACCGCAAAATCCTCAAGTCCCATTCATCCATAGCGATGTAGTCTACATAAATGCTCCTGTACCACAGGGTAATTCCAAGGGCAGCCAAAGCATAAACTGCCGTCAGTTTATTGAAAATCTCTTTTCCCCTACACATAACAATAGCAGCCAAAGCCAGAAATACAACAAACTGGCGTTCCGCTACCCTGTGATGGATCTCGTAGAGTCCATTCATATAATTGCAGCACGCCCAGACTCCGGCCGCAATAAATACCGTTTGCAGGATATCCTGCAAATTGACTTTAAGTTTTTCGCTAAGATGAATGTAAGCACCCCTGGCTCTCTTCACATTAACTATATAAAACAGCGTTCCAAAACCCATCAGCGTTCCCACCGTATAGAATACATTGTCCACCGGCTCCCCGCTGAAAAAGTGACGTATACTGATATTCCATATCCCATATGCCAGCCCGGCCCCTAAAAGCACATTGGCCGTAGTGCGCAGAGCTTTTTCCACCGTTATCAGCTTGTCCCTCTTGCTTACTCTATAATACAGTTCCACCGCGCAGACCAGCAATATAGTAACGGCCAGCAATATGGCATCGTAAAGGAATACCTTATCCTTACGCAACGGCACAGTATAATTATATTGACCGATTATATTATAGCCTTCCAGTTCGTCGTAATTATAAACAAGGCGGCTCACATAGGAAGTCCCTGCCCCTGCCGTTTCCTCCAGTCCAAACCAGACACGGCTGCCATGATCGCCTTGAAGGAAAAAGTAATAGTCTTTTCCCACTTCCAAATCTTCGTTAATATACACAGGGCAAAATCCTGGGATATCTATAAACCGGACATCCACGATTTCTTCAAATAAAATCTGCATGTTGGAATCCATCAGCCGGAATATAAAAGAGTGCACCGGCACATCTTTGTTCCATCCATTTGCAAAATCCACCACATACAAATTAATGGTTCCCAGATGATCATACTGGGCTATAAAACGCTGCAGCATATAATCCTCGCATATGCTGTCGGAAGAACCGGCCAGTATCTGATTGCTCACCGAAGGAATCGTCTCATTCCAGATGCGCAGAGGATATATGGTAATCATAATAAGCAGGGCGAGAATAATAATAATACATTGCATCGCACGGCTTTTTTTTACAACTTTATACATGTTACTCCCCATTTCTGCGCTGCTTTTTGCGCATAAGCGACTT
>BLLT01000236.1 GCA_011958945.1 Lachnospiraceae bacterium
ATAACTGTACCAGTATGGACAGTAAGAGGGTTTTAGGCTGCACAGGCAGTCTGCCCAAAACCAATACGGGCGTTACCGTTCAGTCTGACAAAAAAATTTTTGAAAAAGTTTTGGTAAATAGGAAGGTTTTTGACCTATTTAGAATTTACAATAATAGCCGGGGCTGAGTGGAAGGAGGGAACAGCATGACCACCGCAGACCGCAGATTGGAGATTGTCAGTATCCTTGTGGTCAACGGTCATGTTACGTCAAGGGAGCTGGCGCAGGAATTTGGCGTTGCAAGGCGCACGATATTAAATGATGTTGCGGCTCTTACATATGGCTATCCCATATACACAAAGCCGGGGGCAGGCGGGGGAATTTTTATCATGGAGGGTTACAAGCCGTACAACAATACGCTCACTCCCTACGAACAGGAGAAGCTCAAAAAAATGTATGATGCGGCAGAGGGGGAGGATAAGGAAATCCTGAAACGTGTCCTCAAAAAATACGGGGCGTATAAGCTGGAACTGTAGATGTTTTTTTGAGGGAAACATACCATACGGACAAGGGATTTTTTACAAGGAAATTTGACAACTGAATATCGCAGAACATACAGGACGTGAGGATATGTGTAGCCACTAAGTAAGTGCGCCATGATGCGCCTCCTCTAACTTGGAATTGAACGGAAAAGCAGAGGCGTGGAGCGATAAGAACCTGACAAAATGCACAGCAGTTGTGCGGGGCGATGAAGCATATCCGTGATAATGATACTTCTGAAATTTTATAAAAATTCAGTCATGAAATGACGGTGAAATTCCGATGTGGGCAGCGTAATGACCTGCCACTTGTATGTGGGTTTATTGGATTACAGAGCAAAGGCAAAAAAGAGAGGATTTGTAATTTTTTTGGATTGTAAAAACAGCGTAAGGGCAGTTATGAACGTAACAGTTTATAACTGTCCTTTTTGTGTTTGAAGGGAGGAATTGAATGGGAAGTAAACAAAAAATCAGGAGCAAAAACAGAAACGAAAGCAGAAAAACACCGACACGGATTGTCGTGGAACGTATCTACTTAGGCGGTCAGAGCATGGAAGATGCTTTCCGCAAAATCAACGAGGAAACAGTGGGGAAAAATATTGAGGAAATCGTCGGAAAAACGGTTTAATTCTGCGGGCGGTCATGCTATACTATGGGTAGTGTGTTCCGCCCTTTTATGGAGGTAGGAAGATGAAAGGGAACGGAACAAAAATCACAGCTTTATATTGCAGACTGTCACAGGACGATGGGAATGTCGGGGACAGCATGAGTATCCAGAGCCAGAAAGCTATCCTTGAAAAATATGCAAGGGATATGGGAAAAGCTGCTTATGCTTTCTATGTGGACGACGGTTATTCCGGTACAAATTTCCAAAGACCGAGTTTTCAGAGAATGATTGCTGATATTGAAGATGGGAAGATTGATACGGTCATCACAAAAGACCTCTCCCGTCTTGGCAGGAATTATCTTGAAAGCGGCGCATACATTGAAGTGTTTTTCCCGCAGCGCCATGTACGCTATATTGCAGTCAATGACGGTGTGGATTCCGAACAGAGCGGCGGGCTTGACATCACGCCTTTCAAAAATATCCTGAATGAATTTTATTCGAGGGATATTTCCAAAAAGGTCAAGAGCGGCAAGCATATACGGGCACTGGAAGGGAAATTCATGGGAACGACTGCACCATTCGGCTACAGGAAAGACCCGCAGGACAAAAACCACTTGATTGTTGATGAAGCGACTGCGCCCACTGTCAGGCTGATATACAGCCTTGCCCTGGAAGGGTATGGAACAAACCGCATCGGCAAAGTTCTGTATGAAAGGAAAATCCCAAAACCGAGCTATTACAAGCAGGAGTTTTTCTCCCAGCATGATTCGGGCAGCGAGGATTACTGGTATGACTGGAAACAGGAAGTCATTACACGGATTTTGCGGAATCCCGTGTACAAAGGCGGTATGTATGTGCATAGCACTTCAAAGCCGACATTCAAATGCAGGGGCAGGGGATATATCCGGCGGGCTGACAGGGAAGTCTTGGAAGATATGCATGAGGCGGTTGTCACCAAAGAGGTATGGCAGACGGCAAATGACATCATTGACAGGCACACAAAAGTCAAGCCGTGTACTTCCGGTTATGAGAACATTTTCAGAGGGCTTCTGAAATGCCCTGACTGTGGGCAGACGCTCCTGATACATACGGACAACCGCAATCCGGACAGGGATTTACTGGACAAGACTTATTACCAATGCACCACATACCGTAAAAAGGGAGCGAATTTCTGCACCGCACACCGGATCAGCGCAGGGGATATTGAAAACGCTATAAAAGCGGATATTGACAGGCACGCAGTAAAAGCAATGAAAGACAAAGAAAAATTCATAAACAACGTACTTCTAAGCATGAATGAAAGTAATGCAGAACGGTCGGAAAAAGTAAAGGCGGAGATTGAGAAACTCAAAAAGAGGAACGCAGAACTTGACCAGATGTATATCCGGCTGTATGAGGACTATTCCGGCGGAAAGCTGTCGGAAAAGAAATTCACCATGATGTCGGCGCATTACGAGCAGGAACAGGATGCGAACGAGGAAAAGCTGTCAGAACTGGAAAGACAGCATAAAGCGAAATCTGCCGCTGTTACCAATGCGGAGCAGTTTACGGAGAGCCTTGCACAGTGTGCAGGCATGAAGAAACTGACAGCAACGGTATTGAACACGCTGATAGAAAAGATAGAAGTACACAATCCAGTTATGGTCAACGGAGAGAAAGAGCAGAAGTTGACTGTCTATTACAAATTCGTAGGTCAAATCGACTAAAGTACCTATAACTGTAACGCAATAGAATTAGCCCCGGAGGGAACCGGATACCGTGCAAAGACAAGATTTGCGAAATTCTTCAACCTGCCGGAACTGATCTCCCTGTTCAAAGAGAGTGCCGACATTCAGACACCAGATATGCTAAAGCTGCCCGTGCCGGAGGCGGAGTATGAAAATGTGGTATTAAAGCCCAGCGAATACCAGCAGGATATGGTTTCCTCACTGGCTGACAGGGCGGAAGCGGTGCGTGACCGCAAGGTGGACGCATCGGTCGATAATATGCTGAAAATCACAAACGATGGAAGGAAGCTGGCCCTGGATCAGCGCCTTATCAACGATATGCTGCCGGACAATGAAACTTCCAAAGCGGCAACCTGTGTCGGAAAGGCATTTGAGATATGGGAGCAGACAAAGGAGCAGAAGTCCACCCAGCTAATTTTTTGTGATTTATCGACACCGAAAGGGGATGGTACATTTAATGTTTACGAGGATATAAAAAACAAGCTGGTGGAGAAGGGAGTGCCGCCGGAGGAAATAGCGTTTATCCATGAAGCGAATACGGAATTGAGGAAAGCGGAGCTGTTTGGCAAGGTAAGAAGCGGGCAGGTTCGTTTTTTATTGGGTTCCACGCAGAAAATGGGGGCAGGAACCAACGTGCAGGACAGGTTGATTGCTTTACATCACCTGGATGTGCCGTGGCGCCCGTCCGACATTGAACAGCAGGAGGGGCGCATTTTAAGGCAGGGCAACCTCAATCCAAAGGTTAAGATTTTCCGGTATGTGACGGAAGGCACATTCGATTCGTACAGTTGGCAGCTCATTGAGAATAAGCAGAAATTCATCGGGCAGATCATGACGAGCAAATCCCCGGTGCGTAGCTGTGAGGACGTGGATGAGGCGGCGCTCACTTATGCAGAGGTGAAAGCCCTGGCTACCGGGAATCCATATATCAAGCAGAAGATGGACTTGGATATTCAGGTGTCAAGGCTGAAGCTGATGAAAGCGAACCACACCAGCCAGAAATACCGCCTTGAGGACAATATTGCAAAGCACTACCCACAGCAGATCGCCATTCTGAAGGAGAGGATAGAGGGCATGGAGGCGGATATTCAGACCGCAAAAGCAAATCTCCCGGCAGACAAGGAGCAGTTTTTGATGAAGGTCGGGGATAAGGTTTATACGGACAAAAAGGAAGCCGGGGCAGCGCTTGTGGAGATGTGCAAGGAGATGAAAACCGTCAATGTGACTGCCACGGTCGGGGAGTATGCCGGGTTTAAGATGGCGGTGTCCTTTGATTCGTTCAACCACAAATTTGTAATGAATTTAAAAGGGCAGCTTTCCCATAACCTGGAGGTCGGCTCTGACCCTCTCGGCAACATTGCCCGTATCAACCATGCACTGGAATCCATGCCGAAGCAGCTTTCCGAAGCACAGACGAAACTGGAAACTGTGGAGCGACAGCTTGAAACCGCAAAAGTGGAGGTCACAAAGCCATTTGTACAGGAAGCGGAGCTTGCGGAAAAACTGGAACGGCTGTCCGCCTTAAATGCTTTGCTCAACATGGACGAAAAGGGCGATGATGCGCTTGGCATGGACGATGGGCCGGAGGAAGAAAACGGAGGGCAGGAAACTTCTGGACATGATGTCCAGAAGTCAGCACAGACGGAAAAGACTTCCGAAAGACCGGAAACAGGCGAAAGAGCTGCCAATACACCGATACCGTACCCGGTAGAAAACGCAAGGCATGATTACACAATAGGCAGTGGAGGGCTGAAAGCTGCGGCGGCAATGGCTGACAAACCTGCGCAGAAGACATCGTTAAAAGAGAAATTGGCAGCATACAAAGCTCAAGTGTCCGGGGCAGACCGGGCAGATATTGAAAAAGCGAAAAGGAAGGAGGAAACGCTGTAACAAACATAAAACCAATCAAATATCAATCATTGTCCGGACTGGCAATTATAAAGTTCCGATTGATTTAGCCGGGATTTCGGGGTATAATGGCATTGAGGTCATATACCTTTTGGGAATGGCTTTTGCGTTTCCACCATACAAAAAGGAGGTTTATGGCTGATGGATACGGAAATAAAAAATGCGGTCAGCGCAACAGACCAGGACGCACAGTATGATGATAAGGCAAAACGTCTGTTGGGAAATAAGATTATTCTGGCGCATATCCTGGTAAAGACGGTTGATGAGTTTAAGGGAATGAACCCGAAAGATGTGGTATCCTATATTGAGGGAGAACCATTTATCAGCGTGGTTCCGGTAGAGCCGGGGCTGACCAATATTGAAAAAATACCGTCTAACGACGGCTTGGAAAACGGGCAGCGCATTGTCGGGATGAATACGGAGAATGCGGAGATTAACGAGGGGCTTGTAAGGTTTGACATTATCTTTTATGTGCGGATGAAAGATGGTATCTCGCAGGTTATCGTGAATGTCGAAGCACAAAAAGATGAACCGTCAGGCTACCATATCCTAAACAGGGCAGTATTTTATGTGAGCCGCCTTGTTTCCTCGCAGAAGGAACGGGATTTTGTCAAGACAAACTATAACGACATCAGGCGTGTCTTTTCGATTTGGGTATGTATGGGCATGGACGAAAGTAGTATGGCTTATGTGCATCTTGCGAAAGACGATCTGCTCGGTTCCTATCCGTGGAAAGGCAGGCTTGACCTGCTGAATATTGTCCTGATCGGTATATCAAATGAACTTCCGGAGCATGATGAGAAGTATGAGCTTCACCGTCTGCTGAGTACGCTGCTTTCAATGGAGCTGACCGTTGATGAAAAATTAGGAATCATTGAAAAAGAGTATAGTATTGTAGTAGATGGTAGAATAAGAGAGGACGTGAGCGCCATGTGTAATTTGTCACAGGGAATCAAGGATAATACTTTAGCAGAAGTGATTATGACTATGCATGAGAAGGGATATGATTCTGCTCAGATTGCAGAGATTGTAAAAAAGACGATTGAGGAAGTGGAGGCTATCATCAAAAAGCGTGAGCCTGTACTGGCATAATTACAGCAACTTAATAACACAAGTAGTAAAGCAGTGAATTTGTTTTTGCATTATATAAAACAATTCGCTGCTTTTTTTGTTTTCGGGAAGAAAGACAGTCATAACAGATTGTCTTTTTTTCATGCAAAGAAAGGAAAATCAAATATGGCAGACGCAAAAACAGAAAAGCAGAAAGTAAAAGAGATCACTGATAAACTAGAGGAAGGCTTAAAAGAGCTTTTCGAGAGCGAGAAATACAAAAGCTATCTCTCAACTATGTCAAAATTCCATAATTACAGTTTCAACAACACGCTCCTGATAGCTTTACAGCGCCCTGACGCAACCTTAGTGGCAGGCTACCAGGCGTGGCAGAAGAATTTCAACCGCCATGTAAATAAGGGGGAGAGGGGAATCCGTATCCTTGCTCCCGCCCCTTATAAGATCAAAGAGGAACGGGATAAGTTAGACCCTGTGACCGGGGAGGTCATGCTGGATAAGGACGGTATGCCGCAGACGGAAGAAGTCGAGGTTAAAATTCCCGCTTTCCGTACCGTGTCCGTGTTTGACGTATCGCAGACGGACGGTGAGCCGATCCCGGAACTGGAGGCAAAAGAACTTCTGTCCACAGTGGAGGACTATGAGGACTTTGTTAAGGCAGTCACTTTTATTGCGCCGGTTCCGGTCAGCTTTGAGGACATTCCCGGCGATTCCAAAGGATTCTTCAGCCCGGCAGAAAAGCGGATTGCGGTGCAGGAGGGCATGAGCGAGAGCCAGACTTTAAAGACGATGGTGCATGAAACTGCCCATTCCATGCTGCATGATAAGGAGGTCAACAAGGATATTCTTGCGCCCGCAAAGGACAGGAACACCAAAGAGGTGGAAGCCTTATACTCAGCATTCCATA
>BLLT01000237.1 GCA_011958945.1 Lachnospiraceae bacterium
GCTGTGACATGGAGGTTAGTGTGAGAAAAATGCCCCAAAAGAGGCATTTTTCATCCGGATTTGAGTCATAGCAAAGCTGCGGTATGGAGGGATTATGGAGAGAGTCAGGAAGAGGGGAAAAGAGGAAAAACCGGAAAAGGCGAAGCAGGCGATAGCGCTTTCCTATGATCCGGATGAAGAAGCACCCAGGGTGATTGCCAGCGGAAAAGGGGCTTTGGCGGAGCGGATTATTGAGAAGGCGAAGGAAGCGGAAGTTCCGGTCCATCAGGACGGAAAATTGGCGGATACCCTTTCCAGGTTGGAAATTGGAGATATGATACCGCCGGAATTATATGAAGTGGTGGCGGAGATATTAGTTTTTGTGGATGCTATGGATAAAATTAAGGCGAAGATGGATAAGAGGAAATAGCGCTGACGCATTAGTTTTGCATTAAGTGGATTTTTTCGCAGGGTGGCTGCTAGTACTCTGTACTGAAAACCCTTATGCAAATATTGCGGGCTATTTTCCTGATTGCACAGTAACTTCAAGTATGGAGTACTAGTAAGTATGGGAAAAGGGGATACATTGAATAAAAGGGCGGTAGGGAAACGCTATGAAGAGATAGCCTGCCGATATATGCAGAAGAATGGCTTCCAGGTGGCGGAACTGAATTTCCGGTGCAGGCAGGGGGAAATTGATATCATAGGGTATGATGGGGAATATCTGGTGTTTGCAGAGGTAAAATACAGGATGACAGGATATTCCGGCAACGCTGTAGAAGCGGTAACAGTGGCAAAACAGAGGAAAATATGCCGGGTGGCAGATTATTACCGTTACAAACACGGGATTGGAGATTTCAGCCCAATACGTTATGATGTGGTGACGGTGGATGGAATAGGTGCTAATGAGAGAATTGATTGGTATAAGAATGCATTTTATCATATAGGCAGATGAGATTGGGAACCGTTATTTGTACCGGAAATTTGTACAAATAACGCTGGCGGCTGCAGCAATTGGAAAGGGTATAGGTATTGACGGAAAATGGAAATTAACGGACAGGCTAAGTATAGGGAAGAACGGCTTTATCCTTATATAAAAAGAAAAGGGGAAGGGGAGGTTCTGAAAAGGAATGTATGTGACGGTATAGAATATCTAACATTTCCATGCCTGGAAGAGACCGGGATAGTAAACCATCTTTTTTCTACCAGGCTGGGTGGTGTGAGCGAGGGGATATTCTCTTCCATGAATTTGAGCTATACAAGGGGGGACAGGAAAGAAGCGGTAGATGAGAATTTTCGGAGGATAGCCGGAGTTATGGGAGGGACGGTTTCGGATTTCGTATTATCGGACCAGACACATACCACGAATATACGTAAAGTCACCGCCAAGGATAAGGGGAAAGGTGTGATAAGGGAACGGGAATATAAAGATATAGACGGGCTGATTACGGATGAGGAAGGGATTATACTGGCAACTTTTTATGCGGACTGTGTACCGCTTTTTTTGGTGGATAAAAAGCAGCGGGCGATTGGACTATCTCATTCGGGATGGAAAGGAACCGTAGGAAAAATGGGGGAATGCACGCTTTTTGCCATGAAAGAGGCATATGGAACGAAACCGGAAGATGTAACGATAGGGATAGGGCCGTCTATTTGTAAGGATTGCTATGAGGTAGGGGCAGAGGTGGCGGATATTTTTGCGGAGGCATTTCCGGGGAAATGGCTGCCGGAGATTCTTTTTCCAAGGGGAGACGGGAAATATTTTCTGGACTTGTGGAAGGCGAATTATTATGTTTTTATAATGGCAGGGGTTCCCGAAAATCAAATCAGCGTGACGGATATCTGCACCTGCTGTAATCCGGATTACCTTTTTTCCCATAGGGCCAGCAAAGGAAAAAGGGGGAATTTGGGGGCGTTTCTTTGCCTGAAATCAGATACAAAGGGATTCTAAGGGATTGTGAAAAGCAAAAGCGCGGAAAGCAACCTTAAGGAAAAATTAAAGAAATTCAACTATATGCCTTAAAAAAAGGGCGATATAGTTGAAAATAAGAAAGGAATGACATTATGGCTTCGATACTCGTATGTGATGATGATAAGGAAATTGTGGATGCGATTGAGATATATCTGATGCAGGAAGGATATCAGGTTTACAAAGCTTATGACGGCGAGCAGGCACTTAAGGTTTTGAAAGAAAAGGAGATTCATCTTCTGATTATCGATGTGATGATGCCTAAGCTGGATGGGATTCATGCCACGTTGAAAATAAGGGAATACAGCAGCATACCGATTATTATTTTATCGGCGAAATCGGAAGATACGGACAAAATTCTTGGGTTGAATATCGGGGCGGACGATTATGTGACAAAGCCGTTTAACCCTTTGGAACTGGTGGCCAGGGTAAAATCTAATTTGCGCAGATATACCACGCTGGGAAATCTAAATGTGGAAAACAATGCATTATTCCGTGCAGGAGGGCTTTGCATTAATGACGACACGAAGGAAGTGACCGTAGACGGGGAAATGGTAAAATTGACGCCCATTGAGTATAATATTTTACTTTTATTAGTAAAAAACCAGGGGAGAGTTTTTTCCATTAATCAGATTTATGAAAGCATATGGAATGAGGAAGCGATTGGAGCGGATAATACGGTGGCCGTACATATTCGTCATATCAGGGAGAAAATAGAAATCGACCCAAAAGAGCCCCGTTATCTTAAAGTGGTATGGGGAGTGGGATACAAAATCGAAAAGCAATAGTCGTTGGTTTGAAAGGAGTGCCGTGGAGGGCAGAATTTGGCTCCATAGGTGCAACGTATAAGATTTGGGAGAAAGGCATGGTTATAAAATGAGAAAGAAGTCATTAAAAAGGAATGCCAGAAAATTTTTGCTGCTTCTGCAGCATGTGCTGATTGTGACAGCCGCAGTGTGCATACTGGCTGTTTTGACCGGGTCCGGCATTATGCTCACAGGGGTGGAGGAAAATTACAGTTACAGCATGGATGCGGGGGAGAATGAGGGGCTGTATGAAGATTCTCTTTTATTCAACCATATATTCGGCAGGGGAGTTGCGGATGTGGCCAAGATGGTAGCAATACGTTCCCAGATGGAAACCGACGGGCATTTTGACGGCAATAAAGCCATTGATGTGGCAAGCTTTTATTTCCGTTACGGCAATCTGCCGGACAGGTATGTAACGGCCAAATATCAATTGGAAGACTTGATTAAGTGGTCCCAGTACGGGTTTGAATATGAGGAAAAGTCGTTTTCCGGGGAGCAGGCGGATGAATTCCTGAACAGGTTCAGTATCTATACAAGGCTGAATTATGGGGCGGGCAATCTGCAAGGGGGCTCCATAACCCCTTTTAATACCGAAATGGAGGAGGTTACGGAAGAGTACAGTGTTTCAGCGAACGAGATGGTAAACGGCGAGTTCCATAGGGATGATACAACGGCTATGGTTCTGTTTAACCGTTACCAGACAATGGATGGGAAAAATATTGAAGAATATACGGGAACCTGGAATGACTACAGGGAACTATGCCGTTATATAGAGAAGACGTCCAATGAATTGTCTGCAAATTATGAAAGCTATTTGAAATACAAGGAATTCTATCATCCGGAGAATTCCAATGTCAGGTATTATGTAATAAAAAAAATCGGCGACCGGGAAGAGGTTTATACCAATTTGGCATCCCGTACACTATCGGATGGGGAAATTGCGGAGCAATTCAAAGGCTATGGAAAGTATGTATACTATAATCCGGAAAAAATGGTATTTGACACCAATACTTTGCTGGAGGAGGATACAGTACGCCATGTATTCCGTTCTTTCGAATATGCATATCCGGAAGCTACAAAGGTTTGGATAGGTGTGGATACTTCCTATCCGGCAGCGGATGCTTATGTGCAGGGGAAGGAGGGGTATGCAGGGTATATGCCTTCCTGGCAGATGCTGGGATTTGCCGCAGCCTGCCTGGGGATTTATCTGTTGATATTCCTTTACCTGACGGTGATGGAAGGGCGTGCTGTAGATGAAGAAGGGAATGTGGAAATACGCTTAAAGGGGATTGACCATGTTCCGACGGAGTGCATGGTATTGGCAGCTGTCTTGCTGGTGGGCGGAATTATTGTGGCACTGACCTACACCTTTGATTCCATGTCTCATGAGTATTATTATCAGTGGTGGTTTAAGGCGGTGGCAGGCGTTGTAGTGCTTATCTGTGAACTGCTGTTTACAATCTTTTATTTCAGCCTTGTGCGCAGGCTGAAAGCGGATAATTTATGGAAGGAAAGCCTGACTTATAAGTTAATGGTCAATGGCAAAGATATCGTTTGGAAAATATACGATAACGGAAATGTGATTGTAAAGACCTGGATTCCTTACCTCATTTTTCTCATAGTGAACCTGGGATTAGTGCTCCTTGGAAAGAAAGGGACTGCCGCAGCCTTCTGTCTGGATATGGCGCTGGGCGTGCTGATTTACCGGAATACGAGGGATAGGCAGCGCATTGTGGAAGGGATTGAGAAAATACGTGAGGGTGATTTTAAACGTAAGGTGGATGAGGAACACCTTCATGGGGATAATCTGGTATTGGCCAAGGCGGTCAATAGCATTGGGGAAGGCATCCGGGTAGCGGTAGAAACCAGCATGAAGGATGAGCGGCTGAAAGCGGATTTGATTACCAATGTATCCCATGATATTAAGACGCCTCTGACATCGATTATTAACTATGTGAACCTGATTAAGAGGGAAGATATTGATAACGGGAAGGTAAAGGGCTATATAGAGGTACTGGATGCCAAATCCCAAAGGCTGAAGCAGCTGACCGATGACCTGGTGGAAGCTTCCAAGATTTCTTCCGGAAATATCGCCCTCCAATGGGAAATGATTAATCTGGTGGAACTGGTAAACCAGACGATTGGGGAATTTTCAGAGAAGTTTGAGCAAAAGAATCTGACTCCGGTAATTCATTTTTCAGGAAACCATATGTATATCGAGGCTGACAGCCGGAGAATCTGGAGAGTGGTGGAGAACCTGTTCAACAATATTGTGAAGTATGCCATGGAAGGAACCAGAGTCTATATCGATATGATGGAGTCGGAAAAAGAGGATGGGAAATATGTGGAGCTTTCCTTGAAAAATATTTCTTCCCAGCCCTTAAATATTAATGCGGATGAACTGACGGAACGCTTTATCAGAGGGGATGTGGCACGGAGTACCGAGGGGAGCGGCCTGGGGCTGTCCATAGCGAAGAATCTGACGGAAGCGCAGAATGGGAAATTCCGGATTATTCTGGATGGGGATTTGTTTAAGGTAGTTCTTACATTTGTGCTGATGGAGGGCTGAGAGAATAGTTTGGGAGGCAGAAGTCTTGACTGCAAAATTATTTGCAGAAAAGAGTTCGGCCTCCCGAATTGTTTGATATGGAATAGATAATCGAATGGTAAATGGTCCGCTCTTAGGGGAGAATGGGTTAAAGGGTGTATTCTTCCCGGTTGTTGTATTTGGCCAAAAGTTCCTGGATTTTGTCGGTAGGGGTGGATACATTGGCCATAGAGGAATCGTGGTTCATGAAGTCGATAATGGAAGCAAGGAATTTGCTCATGTCGGCTTCTACATAATAAGGGCGTTCCAAAAGTTCCGGGGGTTGGTAGGTCAGGTTTGTGGTGACTATTTTATCGAAATAACATTTTTCATAGGCTTCATCAAAGGCTTTGAGGCCATCGGTAAACAGGCCGAAAGTGCAGCAGATGAATACTCGTTTGGCGTTCATGGATTTCAGCTGTTTGGCGGTGTCAATCATGCTGCCGCCGGAAGAAATCATATCATCAATGATAATCACATCTTTTCCGTCAATATTGTCCCCTAAGAATTCATGGGCAACGATGGGGTTTTTGCCGTTGATGATGGTGGAATAATCCCTGCGTTTATAGAACATGCCGGTATCTACGCCAAGGACATTGGCAAAATAAACCGCACGGTCTAAGGCGCCTTCATCCGGGCTGATGACAACGGTATGGTATTTGTCGATAATCAGGTTTTTCTCCGTATGTAACAACGCCCGGATAAACTGGTAAGGGGGCGTGAAATTGTCAAAGCCTGCCAATGGGGCGGCATTCTGCACCCGGGGGTCATGGGCATCGAAGGTAATAAGGTTGGATACCCCCATATTCCGGAGTTCTTCGATGGCGTAAGCGCAGTCTAAGGATTCCCTTCCGTTTCTTTTGTGCTGCCTTCCTTCGTACAGGAAAGGCATGATGACATTGATTCTATGGGCTTTGCCGTAAGAAGCGGCAATCAGCCTCTTTAAGTCCTGATAATGGTCATCGGGGGATTTATGATTGATATATCCGTTCATTCGATAGGTAATGCTGTGGTTGCAGACATCCACGAGAAAAAAAATATCTTTGCCGCGGATGGATTCCATAAAGAAGCCCTTGCCTTCGCCGGTGCCAAAGCGGGGGCACGATGCTTTGGCAAGATAATTGTCTTCCACATAACCCTGGAAAGCAGGGTCATTTTTGGCAAGATTATTGACCGTTTTGCGAAATTCGATGAGATATCGGTTAACGCTGTCTGCCATCCTGACGGCAGATTCTGTAGCGACGATTTTTAAGGGAGCAACCGGAATGGCAGCTTCCAGTTCATGTAAATTAGGCATAGCAACCTCCAATGGTATAAAATAAAAATTTCCTTGCATCGTAACAGTTCAGCCTTTCGGCTTC
>BLLT01000238.1 GCA_011958945.1 Lachnospiraceae bacterium
GCTTTGCATTCTCTATTCATGCGTCTTGCAACGCAGTTTCCTATAAGGATTCAGGTGTCAAAAAGCTGCCATGAATACATGGCAGCCCCTTTATTAAGCCCTATTTCTACTTTATATATTTCTCCAAAATATAATATGCCGAAACCTCTAAACATCATTCACCAACTATGATAAGCTTCTCCATTGGCTTTACCGCGCCTGTTTTTACTACATTACAGGATGGATAATCATCACTGTTTGTCAGCAGTATGGCTGATGTTGTACTGTATCCTGCCGCTTTAATTTTGGAAATATCAAATGTCATAAGTTTCTGTCCGGCTTTCACCTTGCCGCCTTCAGATACCAAAACTGTAAATCCGTCGCCATTCATTTTTACAGTATCCACCCCAACATGGATTAGCAGTTCCATTCCTCCCGGTCCGGTAATACCAATGGCATGGCGCGTTTCGGCCACAGAAGATATCTCCCCGTCAAAAGGCGCTGCAACTTCCCCCGTCTCCGGTTCAATGCCAACGCCATCCCCCAAAACACCGGAGGCAAATGTCTCATCCGGAATACTTTCTCTCGCAATAACATTTCCCTGAATCGGGGCATAAATTACTTTTTCCTCATTTCCCCGCTTTGCTTCTTCTATTGCCGTATCTTCTGTTGTATCATCAGTCCCTGCTTCATTCCCCAATACCTTTTTCACCTGTTCCTCTTCATCCTTATATCCGAATATCCACGTCAATGCAAAAGAAACGCCTATGGAAATTGCCATCATCAAAATATACTGGACCGGCATATTCAGGCAGAGCAGGACACCAAACAAACCGGTTACACCTGTTCCGCTGGCACCAAGCTGTGTAATAGAAGCGAAGAGGGCACCGCATGCACCGCCAATACAGCCGCAAATAAAAGGCTTAAAATAACGCATATTTACACCGAAAATCGCCGGCTCTGTAATACCCATAAATGCACTGAAGGCGGAAGGGAGCGCCATGGATTTGGTCCTTGCATTTTTTGTCTTGACTGCAACTGCAAGCGTTGCTGCGCCTTGTGCCAGATTTGCCGCGGATGCCAGTGGCAGCCAATATGTAACCCCATACTTTGCCAGCTGCCCCACATCAATGATGGTATACATATGATGGATTCCTGCGACAACCGTCGGTGCATAGAATGCCCCCATAATGAAACTTCCAATACCCAGAGGAAGTGCTATCAGCCACTGAATGCCATCAATAATGCCATTTTCGATTACAACAAACAAGGGGCCAATGACAGAATATGTCAGATAACCGGTCACAAATACACTCACCAAAGGTGTCACGAATAAATCAAACATTTCCGGCACTACCTTATGCAGCTTCTTTTCAATAAAACACATTACCCATACGGCAATGATAACCGGAATAACATGCCCCTGATAGCCGATTAAATCAATTTCATATAATCCGAACCATACGCTCTGCCTGACATGTACACCCTCCGTTGCAACCGTCCATGCATTCTGCAGGTTCGGGTGAATCATTAGCATGCCGATGACCGCCCCCAGATACGGATTGCCTCCAAATGCCTTCGCCGCACTGTATGCAATCAAAATAGGCAGGAAGGTATAGGCCACATTGCTGAACAGATTTGCAAATACAAATATGGAACTGCTGGTATCCAATGCTAAAAATTCATTATTTACCATAAAGTTCAACGCTTCCATAATCCCCATCAGGAAACCGCTGGCTACTATTGCCGGTATAATAGGCACAAAGATATCTCCCAACGTCTTGATAGCACGCTTGAAAACATTCTGCTGTGCGGCGGCGGCCTGCTTCACTTCCGCCTTTGTAGCAGCAGACAGTCCCGAAACCTGAAGGAATTCGTCATATACCTTATTTACCGTTCCCGTACCAAGGATAATCTGAAGCTGTCCCGATGCAAAAAAGACACCTTTCACACCTTCAATTTCCTCCACTGCCTTGCTGTCGCATTTGCCATTGTCCGCGATTACGAGACGCAGACGTGTAGCGCAGTGCGCTGCGGAAACCAAATTTTCTTTTTTCCCTACTTTTTCATAGATTTGCTCTGCGACCTTCCTATAATCCATATCTTCCTCTCTTTCCGTGCCATGCATGGCACTTTTTTTTGCCAGCCGCCGTTCCCGCCGAATCCAGGATCGCGGCTTTTCATGGTTTTGTATTTTATAGCATTATTCTGACAGGCATCCCCGGGCAGCTGCCTTTAAAACAACACTTTCATACCATCATAAGCGGCAATCATTCCATTTTCCTTTGCGAACTCTTCCAACTGAGCATGAGTCATTTCACCGTTATGTGAAAAATGATTGATTACTTTCACCGTATCCTTATGGATACAACCATGTTCCTCCAGCAGCTTTGCGAATGCAATATCATCCGGCAGCCCCATATGGTAGCCGTCAATCTGCTTCCTTCCCATAGTAGCGTCTAAAGATATCAGATTGTATTTGCGGCCAAAAATACAATCCCATGCCTCTTCGCTCAGGTTCATGCCTGTATCATGGGCATATAAAAGGCATTTTCCATCCTTTTCTATGATATAAATAAAGCATGTTTCCCTTACGTCATGATCCGCCGGCACTGGAATAATATGATATCCATCCACTGTAAAATCACCAAAGGGCTTAAGCCTTACAAATCTGACCGCATCATCCAGAGGATGTACCTTAAACCGGTCAATCAGCACCGCGTCATAAAAAGCCTTTTCCACTGCTTCATTTCCATACACGTACAGCATACCTTTTGCATTATGCCCAAAATGCTCATGCCTGTGAATCAATTCAACCGGGAAGAAATGATCCATATGGGAATGCGTCACCAATAAATGTTCTATCTGGCCCAATTGTAAAGAATAGTTAATGGCATGGGTATAAGTGTCCGGCGGAAAATCAATCAGGATCTTTCCGTCCACCATCGACTGCGTCCTTGTACGCAGTTCCTTTCCTCCGGCCGCCCTTGCTCTTTTACAGATTTCACAGCCGCAAAAGAGGGCCGGCCATCCCTCTGCTGCTGCAGTACCCAAATATTGTATTTCCATTGCAATCTCCTTTTTATGAAACGGGCATACCGCCCCTGGCTTAAATACAAGTATCGTACATCAGTTTTACTGAATATCCTGTATAATAACCATTGTATTATCGGTTTTGTAATCGGTTAAGTTACCGGTTACTTTGTGTCTTATATACTATCACGTTTATATTGGAATGTCAATAAGTTTTCCCCAAAAATATAACCGGTTACTTAACCAGTTATTAATTGCGATTGATTTTCCGAACCCTTACTGCTATACTAAAGATAATTGAAAAAGATTTACTGCCGTACGGGCAGCTTTGGAGGTTTCTATGGATAAAAAAAAAGTAACATTTGAAGATATTGCAAAGTACACTAACTTTTCCAAAACAACCATATCCCGGTACTTTAATAATCCGGATTCCCTGACCGTAGAAAATCAGGATATCATCGCACAGGCACTTATTGATTTGGATTATCAGGAAAACAAACTGGCCAAAGTACTGGCAAACGGCAAAAGTGAATTCGTCGGCATCATTGTCCCTAACCTTTATTTACATTATTATGCGGAAATATTAAATCAGATTCTGGCTACTTATGAAGCTTTTGGATATAAATTTCTAGTCTTTGTAAGCAAAAACAATATAGAAACCGAACGGAAATATATTCAGGAACTGCTGGCATACAAGATTGAAGGCATGATTATCTTAAGCCATACGATTTCTTCTAAGGAACTTGCCTCTTATGGTATTCCTATTGTTGCTATTGAACGCGAAGCCCAGTATGTAAATAGTGTAAACACCGATAACTATATGGGTGCGGTACAGGCAACCAGCCTGCTTTTCAAAACTAACTGTGATGTTTTAATACACATCAATTCCATTGTCCAGCAGAATGTACCCGCCTATGGGCGCATCCAGGGATTTAAGGATACCTGCATGGAACATAATATCAGGCATGAATTAATTTTAAGGGATTTAGGGCATTCACACCAGGAAATCCATAACTGTATGCTGGAAATATACGAATACTTGGAGCAAAAATATCCAAATCAGAAGAAGGGGCTGTTCATGGCAAACGATACCCATGCCAACAATATGCTGAATATTATTTTCCGGAAATACGGAACATGGCCTGATGAATACCGTATCATCGGTTTTGATGATTCCCCTATTGCAGGCGAAGCCATCATCCCAACCAGCACTATCGGACAGCAAATTGATAAAATGGCATATGAAGCGATGGAACTGCTGGTATCGCTGATGAATGAGAGAAAAAAGCGTCGCCCCAAACCACAAACGGAACTAATCCACAAGAATGTGACCCCTATTTTAGTCAGGCGGGAAACAACAGATTAATTTGTATACTGTATTGCATATATGCTGTTAAACGAAATTCAGGAGAAGTCCTTTGCACCTCTCTCCTGATTCCATGCAGCATTCCCTCTGTGTTGTATTCTGTTTGTCTATAGGCAACAGGGCCGCCTCCTCATTGATTAGCTTTCCGGTAGCTGCGTATTGCCTCCGCAATCCCATTGTAATCCCGCTCGAACAGTTCCTCGCAAAGCTGTGCCTGCAAAGTCTCTTCCGGTATCCTTTCCAAGATTTTGCCGGCAACGAATAATTTGCTTTTCTCCTTATATTTTGGCAGCCCGTTCATTTCCTGGATATGGGCCAGTTCCGGCCTCCATAAAATACTGATCTTTTTCTTCCAGTTTACCTTGGGATTCCGTTTTGGCCTGCGCAGAATGTAGAAGTCCACCGTATCTTCCACCAGTTCCGCCGTGATAACCCCCCACCATTCCGGGATATGTTCCTCCACATGCAGTGCATGGCTTGTTCCGGCCACAACGTAATTATAATCATAATACTGATTATAGTCCTTCACCTGACGGCCCAGCCTGGCATATGTGTCCGCATCGCTCTTTATTTCAATGCCAAATAATGCATTTGGCGTCACCATCACCACATCTGCCCTGGATTTTCCCATCGTTTTTTCTTCCAATATCCTTACTTTTCCGTAAGCTTCTTCCAGAAAATCAAAAAGGGGTTCCCTGATATCCTTATCACGCAGCATACTTACCGTCCTTCCCTTCCGGCCTTATCAAACCTCACCTGAAAGTAAACCGTCCACTTGCGCATTCAGCCGCTTTTTCACTTCCCGCCACATTGGCATGTATTCATCCATCACCGCCACGAATTCTGCGCCGTGGTTGCTCACTTTGGTATGGGCCAGTTCGTGTAATATCACATATTCCAGGCATTCCACCGGTTTCTCCGCCAGCTGTACGTTAAACCACAGCCGCTTTTTTACCGTATTGCATGTTCCCCAGCGGGTTGTCATATATTTGGTATGCCAGGAACAGCAATGCAGCCCTGTCAGGGCCTCCCATTTGGGAAGAAGCCTGGCAATCTCTTCTTTCAGCATGGCGCGATACCTCTCCCGGATATATGTCTCCCGCTGTTTTGCCGTACTTTCACCCCGCATGGTTAAAACAGCCCTCCCCTCTGACAATTCCAGGGAATTTCCCCCTCCCCTTTCCTGGAAAATCAAAAGGTATGGCTTCCCCCAGAAATACAAAATTTCACCGGAAATATACTGTCTGTCCGTTTTTTTTGCATCAGTCTCATATTTTTTCTTCTGCATCTTAATCCATTCCAGCTTCGACCGGGCAAACGATTCGATTGTCTGGCGGTTCATGGATATGGGGGCCGAAATCACCACCCTCCCATCGGGCGGCTTCACGGACAAATACATATTTTTTATCTTCTTTTTCCGCACTTCAATAATAATCCCGGAAATATTTATCTCCATATGTATTTCTATCCTTCCGTCAATAATTTATTCAATTTCCTTACGGAAAAAGTTGTTCCCGTGGCCGCCTCAAATCGGAAAGTTTTTTACTTATAAGTTTCAATAATGACTTTTTCCGCTACAAAATTATCCCCGTCAAAATATCCTTCCGTTTCCAGCCCGCCACCTTTTTGTATATCCGCAAACGTTGCCTCATTCATATCAATGCCTGCCCCGCCGCCTTGGATAACCCAATGCTCAAAGGCCGTGGAATCCGTGCATCGGACTGTCACCAGTTCCTCCTCCGGACTGCCTTCCTCCGGCAAAACCACCATGGTCATGTCATCGTCCGCATATTGCACACGGCTGATAACAAAGCCATCTTCCATGATTTCCCTTACCTTTCCGCCTATTATCATAGTTTCCTGGGCTTTTTCTTCTTCATTTTTCGGGGAAGAATCCTGCACCGGGTCAGGGGATGCCGTATTTTCCTCATCTACGTTTTGCCCTTCCTCATGCTCTTCTGACACCGTTTCCACGGGAATCTGCGCAGCCCTATCCGCCGTCTCCTGTCCATTTCCGCAGCCTTCCGCCGCCATCAGCAGCAGCATAATCCCTGCTGCCAGCACACATTTTCTTTTCATATCATAGATATCCTCCTTACAAAGTCTTTCGCATGCCGATTCCTTATTATTTTTTCAAGCATACTTTAATCCGGATAATTGCGAAATCAATGAACCTGGCGGAACATTCCCGCCATTCAGCGTTTCGCAATTTCCAGGCTTTAGTATATTGTAAAGCGGAAATCTCTAAATCATCTCTAAAAATGTAACAGTTCAGCCTTCGGCTTCC
>BLLT01000239.1 GCA_011958945.1 Lachnospiraceae bacterium
CTAAAAAGCGCCTTCGCCACTTCATGTCCGTCTGGCGACGGGATTTCCTATAAGGCAAAAAAGAACTTTTATTATAATGATAAAACGGAACGGAGAAGGAGGGATTTGAACCCTCGCGCCGCTATTAACGACCTGCACCCTTTCCAGGGGTGTCCCTTCAGCCATCTTGGGTACTTCTCCAAACGCTGATAATACTTACCGTATTACATTATGTTCTATGAAATAAATCTTCCGGAGAAGGTATCTCCAGCGGAGAGGGTGGGATTCGAACCCACGCGCCCTTGCGGACAAACGGTTTTCAAGACCGCCTCGTTATGACCACTTCGATACCCCTCCATGTCGGTGCGCTGTCATCTGTAGACACATGGCACTTATGAAGTGCTGCCGCCTAACAATTCATATATTTATGAATCTGAAATGCTGTCTGTAAAACTGCATTCCTCAGCAGCGCAAAGATTATTCTAGCAAAAAATATGTAAGGTGTCAACTACTTTTTTCACTTTTTTATTTTTTTATTTTTTTCCACATTTCTATGGGTGAAATCCATCCTTCAACAGCACATCGGCCAGCTGCAGATCCTCTGGTGTTGTAATTTTAATGTTGCTATAACTTCCCTCTATTAACTTCACTTTTTGTCCGATAAGAGTCTCTACCACCATAGCGTCATCTGTAATCTTAATGGATTTTTGCAGCAGTTCCCTTTCTTTCTCTATCAATAAGGAATATCCCCTCTTTATTAAATCATAGGAAAACACCTGTGGAGTTTGTATCGTCCAAACTGTGTCCCGGTTAGGTGTATCCTTTGCAAATCCTTCACCATCTGCAATTTTAACAGTATCTTTCGCAGGCATCCCTATGACACATGCGTCATATTGTATGACACATCTGTAGGCGCGCTCTAGCATATCCGCTGTCACAAATGGGCGTGCCCCATCATGGATAAAAATATAATCACAATCTGCTGCTTTGATTCCTTCATAAACGGAATGGTATCTTTCTTTTCCTCCGGCTACGATTTTCGTCACTTTACTGAAACCATATTTTTCTACTACATTTTTGCTGCAATATTCTATTTCATCCTTGGAAGCCACCAATATAATTTCATCAATAAAGCTATCCTGAAATGTTTTTAATGCATAATAGATAACCGGCCTATCCCCAAGTTCCAGATATTGTTTGGGAGTCTGGCTATGCATCCGTTTTCCTTGGCCGGCAGCCAGAACAATTGCTGTGCAGCGCCTTTTTCCCTTTCGGCCTTCTTCCATAATGTGTAACCATACCCTTTCTTACACTGATTCGCCCAATTTTAAATTAGGCACTGCATTCAAGTCCAGCCCATGCCGAACACCTTTTCTGTATTCATAATAGCCGGCAGTACCTATCATAGCAGCATTGTCTGTACATAGCATAGGCGAAGGATAGTAAAAGTCAATTCCGTTTTTTTCACATTCCGTTTCAAAAGCCTTTCTAAGAGAAGAATTGGATGCTACGCCTCCGGCAATGGCGAACTTATTAAACCCGCATTCCTTCACCGCATGAATGGAATGCTCCACCAGCACATCCACCACCGCTTTCTGGAAAGAAGCGGCCACATCTGCCTGGTTCACACTTTCCCCTTTCATTTCACAAGTATTTAGATAATTCAAAACGGCGGATTTCAGACCGCTGAAGCTGAAATCATATTCCGCCCCCACCACCTTGGCCCTGGGAAAATGCACCGCATCCGGGTTTCCTTCTTTAGATACCTTATCTATCTTAGGGCCTCCCGGATACCCCAGGCCAATCGCCCTGGCCACCTTGTCGAAGGCCTCTCCAGCCGCATCATCCCTGGTCTTTCCGATAATTTCATATTCGCCGTAATCTTTCACCACAACCAAATGAGAATGCCCGCCGGATACCACGAGACAAACAAAAGGCGGTTCCAGATTTTTATTTTCAATAAAATTAGCGCTGATGTGCCCTTCTATATGATGTACCCCAATCAGCGGAATCCCCGATGCAAAGCTTATCGCCTTCGCAGCAGAAACCCCCACCAGCAGCGCCCCTACCAGGCCAGGCCCATAAGTCACGGCAATGGCACTCATATCCTGCAGTTCTTTTCCTGCATCCACAAGCGCCTGCTTTATGACCTGATTGATTTTTTCTATATGCTTTCTGGAAGCAATTTCAGGCACCACCCCGCCATAAACCGTGTGCAGTGCAATTTGAGAGTATATTACATTGGACAGTATTTCCCGCCCATTTTTTACTACAGCCGCTGCCGTCTCGTCACACGAGCTTTCGATTGCCAATATCAATATATCATCTTTCTTATCCAACATGTTCCCATTCCTATTCTTCTACCAGCTTCCAGCCATAAATCTTCCAACGGCCATTTTCATCTTTTCTCAAAAGAAACTGTTCTACCGTATTGATGATATCGGTTCCCTTCCTGATATTAAAATTACAATACAGTTTTGCCCAGTCATACCCGTCCTGGCTAAAATAGTCCACATCTGTACTGCTTGGAAGGCTATAACTGGATATCACATTTTCGCTCATAGAAAGGATATCTAATTTCAGGTTTTCCAGATATTCTTCCTCTGTTTGGTTTTCCACCAGTTCACTGTCATAAATTTTCTGTATCTGCCTGCCCAGTTCCTCAATTTCCTCTTCCGTATGTTCTTCATTATAAAAACACTGGGTAATATCACAATAATATTTCACCACTTCCTTCGGTGACGGGGGATAATTGCTTTCCAGGTTTCTCATCAGTACCTGCTGCGATTTTGTAACCTTTGTTTCCTCTTCGCTCCCCGCACTGCTTTTATGGGCCAGATAGTAGTAAAATCCTACAAGCATAACTCCCAAAATACAAACTGCCACAACCACCCTTATGGTTCCATTCCCTTTTTTCTTCCCGCTTTTTGCCATAACCCTACTCCTCTTCAAACATAAGCTCTGCGCTTTTCCCATCCTTGCCCGCTTCGGCCTGAGGAAAAATCTTTTTCACATCCTTCATGAAGTCCTCGGGGCGGATAAGGGAAGGGCTGTAATGGGTCAGCCACATTTTCGCCACATCTGCCTTTTTCGCCAGTTCTGCGGCTTCATGGAACATCATATGCTTATATTCTTTCGCTTTTTCCTTCTTCTCCGGCTCCCCGTACATTCCTTCGCAGATAAAAAGATCCGCACCTGCCGCATTCCTCACAATACTTTCCGTAGGCCTGGTGTCCGTACAGTAAGTAACTTTTAACCCTTTTCTCGCCTCCCCCAAAACCATGTCCGGAGTGTAAATTTTCCCATCCAGTTCCACGTTTTCCCCCTTCTGGAGACGATTCCAGTATCTGCGCTCTATTCCAAGCTGCATTGCTTTATCCACCTGAAACTTTCCAATACGGTCAACCACTATATTATATCCATAGCATACCACATTATGGTTTACACGGAAAGCTTCTATCCTAAAATCGTCAAATTCGAAACATTGCTCCGTTTCTGTAATTTCCCGGCATTCTATATCAAACGGAAGTTCCGGGGCAATCACCCGCAAAGCCGACACCACCCTTGTCAGCCCTTTCGGCCCCACTAAAAGAAGCGGCTTAGTCCGTTCCGCATTCCCCATAGTAAGGAGCATCCCGGGCAGTCCGCTAATATGATCCGCATGATAATGGGTAAAACAGATAATGTCAATCGGCTTTGGGCTCCACCCTTTTTCCTTCATGGCAATCTGCGTGCCCTCCCCACAATCAATCAATATACTTTTTCCATGAATCCTGGCCATCAGGGAAGTCAGCCAGCGATGCGGCAGCGGCATCATCCCCCCTGTACCAAGCAAACAAATATCCAACATACGTATCCTCCCTATCCTTTCCTTCGCCGGATTTACTCCGGCAGGCTATTAGGCGGTCAATGCATCAATACGCTGGCCGCCCGGTATCTAAACCGATTACCCTGATTTAGCCCAAAGCCTGCAAGGCAGATAGGAAGGACAATTCCGGCAGCACTCTTTATAAAAGTTCCGTTGCCTCCCGTTTCTGTGCAGGTATCCTAAATCTGGCAATCATTTTATCATAGCATTCTTCACATAAATCAAAACTGTGAATCTGGCCATCCTTTTTGCTAAAATAACCGAAAACTGCATCCCCTTCAAAACAGCCTTCCTTTAAAATTCCATTTTCTACCAATAAATGTTTTCCGCATCCGTTACAAATAACAGATGTCAATTCATTACTGCTTTCTTCCAGATATTTACGCATAGTCTCATCCTCCCAAGATGTACTAAAGTGAGTCGCTATATCTGTTATTATACATGGCTATTCGCAGGAAAAACAGTGGTAATTGTTCCATCCATTGCCTGCCTTTTCCACATAATCAGGGCATCTTCCCTTTCCCCATTTTCCTGTAGTTTTTCATAAAAGCCCTTGCGGACCCCCTCTCCCCGGAAACCAAATTTCTCGTACAACCTTATGGCGGGGGCATTGCTGATGCGCACCTCCAGGGTAAAATCCCGAATGCCCAGCTTCCCGCCTTCCTTAAGTGCATGTTCCAGCAAAGCCGATGCCACCCCTTTTTGCCGGTAACGGATGTCCACCGACACATTGGTAATTTCGCCTTCACCGGCTATATTCCTAAGGCCGCAGATTCCTATCAGACGCCCTCCTTCTTCTGCCACATAATAATAGGCATAATCCAGGCGAAGCGTTTCCTCAAAGTCATGCTCCGTCCACCCATCAGAAAAATTATCCGCCTCCAGCGCCGATGCCTGCTCTGTATCCGTCTCCCTCATTCTCCTTATAACTGCCATCCGCGGTAGTTCCTTCCTTTTCCCTTATTTGGACCCCTGCTTCTCTTCCCGCTCCTTCCTCTCCCTCTCTGCCTGGGAGGAACGCAGATAGATAGGTACATGATCCTGAGAAGAAACTTTTTTTCCTAAGCGGTAATACACTCCGCCCAGCGCTGCGATGGACGCCGCCCTTTGCCTGTTCATATGAGCCGGCGCAAAGCTATATCCAACCTTCATCAGGTTAGCCAATTTTTCTTGAAAAACGGGCACCCCGTCTCCTAAAAATATGACTTCATGGCCCATTTCATTCAGAATTCCTACAATTTCCTCTATGGGCATCGCGCACTGCCCCTTCACCGTCACCAGTTGATATCCGGCCCCGCTTCCCTCTTTCTCAAATTTATAAATTCCTGTATATACCTGCCCTCTACGCGCATCCATCATAGGGCATACATAGTCCCTAAACCCGTATATGTTATAGGCAAGCCCCTCCAAGGTTGGCACTTCTACCAACGGAATATCCAATGCCAGACCTAATCCTTTCGCTGTGGCGGAACCTATCCGCAGTCCTGTAAAAGACCCAGGCCCTGCCGCCAGAGCCACCGCATCCAAAGAAGCCACATCCAGATTGATCATCTTCCTTATTTCATCCATCATTGGCAGCAATGTCTGGGAATGAGTTTTCTTATGCTGGATATTATATTCCGCCGTTAAAATATCATCTTCCATCACCGCCACGGAAGCCACCAGCCCGGAGCTGTCCAATGCCAATATTTTCATCTTCTTCCCCATTCCTCCACTAATTCTATTCGCCCTGCCCTACGAATTCTTTCCAGAATCCTTGCCAGACACGGTTTCTCTTCTGCCTGTCTTCCAACCAAACCCTAACCGATTGTTATTTTCCTATAATCCAACCCTTTGCTCAAATCCTTGCTAATCGTTATTTTCCTGCAATTCTTTGGAAGAATCTCCTCAATCAAATTGGCCCATTCGATGAAGCATACACCATCTCCATAAAAATAATCTTCATAGCCGATTTCGTCCATCTCTTCCGCACAACCGATACGGTAAACATCGAAATGGTAAAAAGGAAGCCGCCCTTCCTCATAAACCTGCAATATTGTAAAAGTAGGGCTGTTCACCGCTTCCTTAATCCCCAGCCCTTTTGCAACGCCTTGGGTAAAAACGGTTTTTCCCACTCCCAGATCACCCGTTAATGTATAGACTTCGCCGGGAACTGCCGCCTCACCTATCTGCTGTCCAAGCGCAAAGGTATCCTGTGCGCTGAAAGAATCCACTGTCATCTAGTTCCCCCACCCCCTGATGCTTACTTTTGACGGGGGCATATGCGTCGAAATCATTTCAATCACCCCTGGAGTCAGCTCCCCCAAATCCTGTTTTGGAAAAATAGATGCATTCACCCGGGAAGTGTATACAATCAAACTTTTTGGGGTAGAGACTGCTTTATACATATCCGTCCATTTCTGTGTCTGCACTTCCTCTCCCTGGGAAACCTCCATCCCTTCCTCTGTCAGCTTATAATGCAGGGGTTCTTTGAACGCCGGAGTATTCATCATTTGCTGTCTCGACTTTATGAATAGAGTCCAAGGCAGATAGGCCAATATCACCAAGCCTGCGATGAGAAATATGATTCCTCCCCTATAAAAAAAATAGACAATCATCAAGGCTCCTACGATTGTTCCAATAAGGCCGGAAGCGCTATAATAAGTGTGTCTTAACATATAATCATATAAAACATTTGCTGTAATCTTAACATCAAATTCCAGTTCCATAATATTGCACTCCGTTGCTATTTAATTGCTGATACTGTTTCTGTTTCTGCTTCT
>BLLT01000240.1 GCA_011958945.1 Lachnospiraceae bacterium
TTATTCAAGTGCGAAGTTTGAGATAGTAATTTAAAATAAAGCGTAGCGGCTCTATGGAGGAAATCAGCGGGAAAGGAAAAGAAAATCTGGTGTTATCTTCACAGCCTATGCAGCCGGGCTGCTTTTTCTATGTGAACTTTGCGCAAGGGACAGATTCTTTCTTAGCCCAATTTATGCGTTCGTACGGATTTTGCAGCAAGTGCAAATCCTGGGCCAAACTGTTCCGGACAGTTTCCATGCAATAAAGAAGTAATTGAGAATAAAGAGCGGATAAGATATAATGGGATAAACAAGCGGATGAAAAATAAAGGGAAAGGGGGATACAAAAACAATGGCAGAAAAAGGGAAAGGTATGGTGGAAGCATATGGCAAAGTATATGATGGCATTGGATCAGGGAACAACTAGTTCCAGATGTATTTTATTTGACAAGCAAGGGAAGATAATGAGCATGGCGCAGAAGGAGTTTACCCAGATTTACCCTAATCCGGGCTGGGTGGAGCATAATCCCATGGAAATCTGGTCTTCCCAGATGGCGGTGGCTATGGAAGCGATGGCGATGGTTGGCGCCAGGGCAGAAGACATTTGCGGAATAGGGATTACCAATCAGAGGGAAACGGCCATTGTATGGGATCGGCAGACAGGGCTTCCAATCTATAATGCCATTGTCTGGCAATGCCGCAGGACGGCAGCGCAGATAGATGTGCTGAAGGAGGAAGGCTATGGAGACAGGATAAGGGAGAAAACCGGGTTGATTCCCGATGCTTATTTTTCTGCAACAAAAATAGCGTGGATACTGGAACATGTGGAAGGGGCAAGGGAACGGGCAAAAAAGGGGGAACTGCTGTTTGGAACGGTGGACACCTGGCTGATATGGAACTTGACTAAGGGGGCGGTGCATGTTACGGATTATACGAACGCCTCCCGCACGATGCTTTTTAATATTCATGAGATGTGCTGGGATGAAGAACTGCTGGATAAACTGAATATTCCGGCAAAGATGCTGCCGGAGGTAAAACCTTCCAGTTGTATTTATGGATATACGGATGCAGGGGTTCTGGGAGGGAGGATTCCTATTGCCGGTGCGGCAGGGGATCAGCAGGCGGCGCTGTTTGGCCAGTGCTGTTTTGAACAGGGGCAGGTGAAGAATACATATGGAACGGGATGTTTCCTGCTCATGAATACAGGGCATACTGCAATTAAGTCCAATAACGGCCTGCTGACAACGATTGCGGCCGGCACAGGGGAACAGGTGGAATATGCCCTGGAAGGAAGTGTGTTTGTGGCCGGGGCATCCATTCAGTGGCTGCGGGATGAAATGCGTATGATTAAGAGCGCGGCCCAAACGGAGGAATATGCCGGCGCGGTGGAAGATACGGCAGGAGTTTATATTGTTCCTGCTTTTGCGGGGATGGGGGCACCCTATTGGAACCAATATGCCAGAGGAACCGTAACAGGGATTACACGGGGGTGCAAAAAAGAGCATTTCATACGGGCGGCTTTGGAATCCATTGCCTATCAGACCGCGGATGTGCTTAAGGCTATGGAAGAGGATTCGGGCATCCATTTAAAGGAACTGAAAGTGGATGGAGGAGCCAGTGCCAATAATTTTCTGATGCAGTTCCAGGCTGATATCATCCATACGAAAGTGTACCGCCCGGAATGTATCGAAACTACCGCTTTGGGAGCGGCATATTTGGCAGGGCTGGCAACAGGATATTATGAAAATAAGGAAGAAATACGCGAGAACTGGCAGCTGGGCAGGGATTTCGAGCCTTTGATGGAAAGCGGGAAACGGGAAGAACTGCTAAGAGGGTGGAAACGTGCGATTAAGTCTACGCTGGCTTATAGCGAAGGGGAAGTGTGAGAATAATTTCAGGGATTCATCTCACATAGCAGAACCGCAAAGGAGGTGATTCGGTGCAAAAGAACAAGCGCTTTAATATAACGGGAATCTGTGTGCCAGGAATCCATTATATGGTGGATATCAGTACGGCAGTGGACGAAATTACCAGGAATTATGTGGAAAATGGAGAATTATATAGTCTGTTCCATTAGTTTCGAATCTGCCGATGATTGCTTTGCTTCTTTATATACGTTTGCCCAGGGATTTTCCAATAAGGTGGCCATAGAAAATCGTTATGGAGTAAAGCTGGGGTATTAAATGCTGTCAGACAGCTGATTAAAGGACCTAATGCTTTATATGACGATATGATTAAGCACGTGGAAGAATATCCCGAACTGCGCGAAATGCTGGAAAATATTTTGTTTGCTGGACAGGAATATCCGTATCATGAGTACGATAAGCCGGTTAGTATTGGGAAAATGTTTGGATTTCTTGTAAATAATGATGGGAATGTGGCAGTAGCAAACCGCATTTTTGAAAGCCAACTGTATGACTATTTTTTGGCACAGGAAACCAGAAAAAACGAGGCTATTTATTGAGTTTTTGCTTCAATAAAGGAAAAAGGCCGGGAATAAAAGAGATAGCCTGCGGGGAAAAGATTATTCTGGAAGTTGTGGTATGATTTGTGGTAGAATATATCCGTTGGTTTTTATTACAGCATGACGAATGGCTGGATTTATGCACAAATGGAGGGAAAGGTAGAAAATGATTGCAGAACAATATAAAGAAATGCTGAATGGGAAATCAGTGATTCGGGAACTTTCGGAGTATGCTACGGCGAGGGGAAAAGAAATTGGCTATGAAAATGTATTTGACTACAGCCTGGGGAATCCGTCCGTGCCCGCGCCGGAAAGCTTTAAAGAGGCGATGATAAAGCTGCTGATGGAAGGGGATGCGATGGAAGTGCACGGCTACAGCCCCAGCCTGGGAATCGCAGCGGTAAAGGAAAAAGTGGCGGAGTCTTTGAACAGGAGATTTGGGATGTGCTATACTTTCCGGCATATTTTTATGACAGCGGGGGCAGCAGGGGCTATAGCCCATGCGGTGCGGGCAGTGACAGTGCCCGGGGATGAGGTGCTGACCTTTGCGCCTTATTTTCCGGAATACAATCCTTACATTAATTTAAGCGGGGCGAAGCTGAAGGTAGTTCCGGCGGATACCGAGAAATTCCAGATTAATTTTGCGGTCTTTGAACAGATGCTGACAGACAAAGTGATGGCTGTGCTGATTAATACGCCCAATAATCCGTCGGGGGTTGTATACACCAGAAAAACACTGGAAAAGCTGGCGGATATCATGAAAAGGAAATCGGCAGAATATGGGCATGATATTTACCTGATTTCCGATGAACCATACAGGGAAATCCTTTTTGACGGGGTGGAAGAGGTTTACGCATCGAAGCTGTATGACAATACCATAAGCTGTTATTCCTATTCCAAATCACTGTCCATTCCAGGGGAGAGGATTGGATATATTGCGGTAAACCCGGCCTGTAAGGACGGAGAAACCATCGTAAATATGTGCGGGCAGATTTCCAGGGGAATCGGCCATAACTGCCCTTCCTCCATTATCCAGCTGGCGGTGGCAGAAACGGTGGATGAGACTTCCCAGCTTTCCGTGTATGAGACGAACATGAATATTTTATATGAGGAGCTGATAAAGCTGGGCTTTACATGCGTAAAGCCGGGAGGTACTTTTTACATTTTCCCGAAAGCTTTGGAAGAGGATGCGAAGATTTTCTGTGAGAAAGCAAAAAAATATGATTTGATTCTCGTACCGGGAGACAGCTTTGGCTGTCCGGGATATTTCCGTATGGCATATTGTATCGCTACGGAAAAAGTAGAAAGGTCTCTTCCGGCACTACGGAAATTTGTGGAGATGGAGTATGGGAAACGGTAGCCGTAAAGTATCGGAGTTTGTCCTGTTGTTTGCAGGAATCAGGCAGTAAGAAATGAGGTGGTGTGTAATATGTATCAGGCAGGGCTTGTGTTAGAAGGAGGCGGTATGAAAGGGATTTATACAGCCGGCGTTTTGGAATTTTTTTTGGAAAAGGAAATTGAGTTTTCTTCCTGTTATGGGGTATCGGCCGGGGCATGTCATTTGTGCAGCTTTTTATCCAAACAAAAGAAACGGGCATACCGGGTGGCGGTGAATTATCTGGACAGCAAAAAATATTGCGGGGCTTACAGCCTTCTTACCACGGGGGATTTATTTGGGGTGGATATGTGCTATAACCTGATTCCCAATTATCTCGACCCCTATGATTTTGAAACCTTCCACAAATATGAGGGGAAAGCTTACGCAGTGGTTACAAACATCCGTACCGGGGAGGCGGAATATATTCGGCTAAAGGATATGCATGAGGATATCCAGGCTGTCCGCGCGTCCAGTTCTATGCCATTGGTATCCCGGAAAGTGAAAATCGGGGATGAATATTATCTGGACGGCGGTATTTCGGATTCTATTCCTATCCGGAAATCCATTGCTGACGGGAATGAGAAAAATGTAGTCATTTTAACGAAGGAAATAGGTTTCCGGCGTAAGGCGGAATCACAAATGGCATTGATAAAAGCGCGCTACGCCAGATACCCTAAGGTATATGAACTGATGAAGGAAAGGGATGTAGAGTACAACAAAACCCTGGACTATTTGGAGGAACAGGAAAAAGAAGGAAGGGCATTTATTTTCCGCCCCAGGAAAAAAAGCCAGGTAGGCAGAGTAGAAAGAGATAAAAGCAAACTGGATGCCCTCTATGAAGAAGGCTACCAGGATGCACAGGAACGCTATGTAGAACTTTTAGAGTATTTATCCCGTTAAAAGCGCATATATATAGTACAAGGAGAATTCATATTATGATAGAGATTTTAAAAGCCGTACTTTTCGGCATTGTGCAGGGGATTACGGAATGGCTGCCCATCAGCAGTACGGGTCATATGATTTTGCTGGATGAGTTTATATCCTTAAATGTTACCCCGGAGTTTATGGATGCATTTCTTGTAGTGATACAGTTTGGCTCCATATTGGCAGTAGTGGTATTATTCTGGAATAAGATCTTCCCTTTTGATTTCAAGAAAAAGACCATTATAAAAAAGGATATTTTTGTCCTTTGGTTTAAAATAGTAGTGGCCTGTATACCGGCAATTATAATTGGCTTACCTTTTGATGACTTATTCAGCCAGTTGTTTTATAATTATGTGTGCGTGGCCATTGCGTTGATTGTGTTCGGTATTTTGTTTATTTTGGTGGAAAATAGGAATAAAAAGACGGCGCCCAGGATTACAGAACTGTCCGGCATCACATATAAGATGGCGTTTATTATTGGAATCTGGCAGCTGATAGCAGCTATTTTCCCCGGCACCTCCCGTTCGGGGGCAACGATTATCGGGGCGCTGCTGCTGGGGATTTCCAGGACGGCAGCGGCGGAGTTCACCTTCTTTTTGGCAATACCGGTTATGTTCGGGGCCAGTTTGCTAAAGCTGTTAAAATTTGGTTTGGCATTTAACGCTGCCGAGTGGTCCATCCTTCTGGTAGGCATGGCTGTGGCGTTTGCAGTATCGGTGGCAGTTATCAGATTTTTGATGGGATATATTAAAAAGCATGATTTTAAGGTGTTTGGATGGTACAGAATTGTGCTTGGTTTTATCGTGCTTGCCTATTTTCTATTGTGGGAAATGCCCCAGTAATTGTTTTTCTGGACAAAAAATTAGTCAACAATATGAACTTTTTTGAGGCTTTTATTAAAAAGTGCGTATTTTTCCCGGTTTTTTAGGAAAAGGGGGAGGAAAAGTTGACAAGAGAGTAGAATTGGAGTAGACTATATATCGTAAACACAGTTTAAATGAGATTATTCACATCGCGGATGATGTATCATCATACGGCGGAGGGGATGAAAAAGTAAGGAGTTATAAAGGTTTAAAACAGACCTGGAAGCGAAAGGAGAAAACAAATGGCAGAAGCAAAAAAGAAAACAACAGCAGCTAAAGCAGCAAAAACAGAACCAGAAGTAGTTCCGGCAGTTGCAGAGCCGAAAGCTGAGACGGTTGAGAAAAAAGAAGAAGTAAAAGCAGAAACAAAACCGGCAGCAAAAAAAGCACCGGCGAAAAAAACTACAGTTAAAAAAGCATCAGAAAAGAAAACGGCAGCAAAGAAAGCTGAAGAGAAAAAAGCAACCGTGGAGAAAACAGAAACCAAAGCCAAAAGCAAAAAAGCTACAGCAGTGCAGCAGTCATTACATATTCAGTACTCTGATAAAAATGTTTCCATGGACGATTTGCAGAAAATTGCAGCTGATGTATGGAAATATGACTTGAACAAAGGGGATGAGGAATTTACAAGCCTTGATTTATATGTAAAACCGGAAGAAAATACGGTTTACTATGTATTTAACGGTGATGTTCAGGGGAATTTCCTTATTTAGTGATTTCTATTCCGGCGGGCAGTCTGACAAGTGTTGTGCTTAAAGCCGGACAATGGCTTATTCCCATGTATTGATGAATAACAATGGAAAAGGATGGCTTTGGCATATCGAAGACGGTATGCCAAAGTTTTTTATATAATAGGAAATTACGCCACAGCGG
>BLLT01000241.1 GCA_011958945.1 Lachnospiraceae bacterium
GCTAGTGAAAAATATTTCAGCATATCTTCATACTCATTATCTGTAAATCCTAAATTACTACAAAGTTCCCGATGATAATTTTTTGAAAAATCCCACTTAATTTGTACATCGGTGGCGTTACCTGCCCCTGTATTATAAATTGGGAAAAAAACTCCCCACTTATTTTTTTCAGAAGACATAGCTTCAAATGCCATCACGCAACAAAAATGTTCTGTTACTCTTTCGGCAATAACTCTTCCCACACCATTACGATACATTTTATCTAATTCTCTATATAAAATCTCCATAGAGTCTTTATAAGTATGATATGCACACTTTTCTTTTATCAGATTACACATTTTCTTCCGATTTAAATTCTTTAAAATATGCTCCCACTCTGTTCCTCCTTTTTCTTCTGTTAATTTGCTGATTATAGCATCTATAACCAGCTCATTAACCTCAAACATATCTACTTTTTCTTTTGAAGCAAACTCTTCAACCAAATGAAACAGCGGCTTTTCTGTAATAGTCAAGCCTTGCCCTTTCTTTTCATAAAGGTAAAAATCTTTTTTTACAGGTCTGATACATGGCTTAACATTCATCACCGTACTTTTAATGGTATATTCTATTCCCCATAAAGTAATAATTCCTGCTATACCTGCTCCTATCAAGCTCCCATAGAATCCAAGCCACCCGTTTTCATCGGCTAGAGTCGGAATCGGCACAAAAAGAAATAAATTTACCATAAATCCTAAAATAACTGTAACTATCAAGAGAACAACGTATTTCCCCCACAATCCCATTTTTTTCTTTGGTCTCTTTTTCATTATATATTTTCCCTTTCATTTATGGCAAAATCTTACCATAAAAGCTAAATTATAACAATCCCCCTCTCGTCATACACGCTGCCCGTGCTGATGCCACCGTTCCGTATCGCACGGTCTAATCCCATGATCGTAGCCACAGCGCCGTCAATCTTCTCCGTGGACTTCTCCTTGTCCGGCTTGATGTTCCCCGCCGGGTCCGTGCGGACGAAGATGTTATCCATCATCCACCGCAGGACGGGATGCCCGCCATGTGCGATGTTCTTCTCCAGCACCAGTTCCATCAGCCGCTTGGTGGGCGGCGACATATCCTTGAATCCCTGCCCGAAGGAAACCACCGTAAAGCCAAGCCCCTCCAGGTTCTGCACCATCTGCACCGCGCCCCATCTGTCGAATGCGATCTCTTTGATATGAAATTTCTTTCCGAGATCATCAATGAAATTCTCTATAAAACCATAGTGGATCACGTTGCCCTCCGTGGTATGCAGGAATCCCTGCTTCTCCCACACGTCATAAGGCACATGGTCACGGCGCACACGCAGGCGCATATTTTCTTCCGGTATCCAGAAGTACGGTAAAAGAATATATTTCTCCGTATCGTTCCGGGGAGGGAATACCAAAACAAAAGCGGTGATGTCAATGGAACTGGATAAATCCAAGCCTCCGTAACATTCCCGCCCCAGCACTTCCCGCTCGTCCACGGGGAAAGCGCAGGCATCCCATTTCTCCATCTGCATCCACCTTGTGGACTGCTTCACCCACTGGTTCAGACGGAGCTGCCGGAATATATTTTCCTCTGCCGGATTGTCTTTGGCACTGAGATAGGCATTCCGCACCTTCTCGATGTCAATGGTATGCCCAAGCGAGGGGTTCGCTTTCCTCCACACATCCTCCGATGACCAGTCCGCATCATCGGATGCGCCATAGATCACAGGGTAAAATGTAGGGTCTATCTTCCTGCCCTGCAGGATGTCCTCCGCTTTCTGGTGCTGCTCGAAACAGACGGAATGTCTGTCCGTCCCGGCTGTAGTTATTAAAAAGAATAACGGCTGCGTCCTGGCATCGCCGGAGCCTTTGGTCATGACATCGAACAGCTCCCGGTTCGGCTGGCTGTGCAGTTCGTCAAAAATGACTGCGTGGACGTTCAGCCCATGCTTGGTGTAGGCTTCCGCGGAAAGTACCTGATAGAAACTGTTTGTCGGCTTATACACCAGCCGCTTTACTGACATGACTGGCTTTATCCTCTTTTTCAGCGCAGGGCACTGCTCCACCATATCCACCGCCACGTCAAAGACGATGGATGCCTGCTGTCGGTCAGAGGCGCATCCATAAACTTCTGCTCCCCACTCATTATCGCCGCAGGTCATATATAACGCCACGCCCGCCGCCAGTTCCGATTTCCCGTTTTTCTTCGGGATTTCCACATAGGCAGTGTTGTACTGCCTGTAGCCGTTCTCCTTCACCGTGCCGAACACATCCCGGATGATGGCCTCCTGCCACGGGAGCAGTTCAAAGGGCTGCCCCCGCCATTTCCCTTTGGTATGTTTCAGGCAGCCTATGAAGTCCACGGTACGCTTTGCCTTTTCCTCGTCAAACACTATCCCCCGCCTCCCTTAAAGAGCAAAAGCTCCATCGTGTCGCTCTCTTTGTCCTCGCCGCCCTCCGCCACGATGCGGCTCCGGGAGGAAGGGGTAAGGCCGAACTGCTCGCAGAAACGGTTCATGATCTTAAGGTAGGTCTGTGCGATGGACACCTGCGGGACCTGCTGCCAGTAGCCGGAGGGCGTCTTTACGATGGTGCCGTGCTGGGTGATGAATTCCTCCGCCTCTTTCCATCTGGCATACGCCTGGCAGTATCCGGCGAAAGCCGCCATGTCTATTTCCGTGAGGATGCCCAGCTTCTCCATCTGCCCCGCCATCCGCTTCCACTCTTTCTTCGCCTCGCCCTCCAGCCATGCTGGACAGCGGGGCGCTTTCTTTTCCGGCTTCGGCTCGCCCGTGTTCAGGCTGCGCTTGCCGGGGTTGCCCTCCAGCGCCTTTACCGCCGTGGGCTTCGGCTTCCTTCCGCTCTGCACTTTTGCCGCCTCCTTCCCTTAAATTTGCGCAGCAGAAAAGGGCTCCGAAAGAAGCCCCTTTCCGCTGCTATGTATTTATCATTTATTCCTGTGCCGGAAGTGCGTCTGCCGCAGCCCTCGCCGCTGTCAGTGCGTTCTCCTCATAAAAATATGGGTCAGCGCTGCGGGAAACCTCCGCGCCGTTTTTGTCATGGACGCTGAATCCAAACCCAAGCGCCTCATCATCCCATGCCGTACTCAGTTCATATCCGTTGTAAATTTCCTTCATCGTACTTTCCCTCCTTATGCCCTGCTGAGCGCCCACTGCATTGCGTGGCCGCCGTCCTTAAAAGTTTCATCCGCGATCTCCACAAGGTTCAGCCTGCATTCGATTTCCCCAAGCCCCGTTTCCTCCGGCGTCTCGATGAACTCGTAAATGGCCGCCTCGTACTGCCCTCTCCAGTTCACCATCGTCACCAGCGTCTTTTCCCCGAAGGTAAGCGCGCCGCCGTAGCAGCAGGGGATTTTGTCCTGCAGGTGTTCGATTGTGGTGGTCTGTAAAAAGTTGATCTCATGTTTTTTCATTTGCTTTTTCCCTCCGTTTTCCTTTTGGTAGTACACATGTTACCTCTGAACGCGGGTATTATCCACTCAATTCGGAGGCATAAATGTGACAAAGATAACCGCAGATAATTGTGTACATTATGGCGGAGGGCTTATGCCTCATCCGCCTCCATCCTGATCGCCGGGATTACCGCCCGTTCCATTGTCTGCCAGTCTGTGTAGTTTGCCTTTACCTCGGTAAGCCCCGCCATCCGGAAGCCGTGCTTTTCAAATTCCGCAAGGGTCGGGATCAGGCTCGAAAAGGTGCTGCTGATGGTGAATCCGCTGATGCCGTTTTCCTTAAGCGTCCTTGTGATCTCCGGGATATCCCTGTCCCAGATGGTCTCGCCAAAATCAATGCTGTCATTGCCCGCCGTGATGCTGTTCCGGTACGCCCAGAACAGTGTGGGGTTGATCCCCCACTCCTTAAGGCTTCCTGCCTGCTCCGCAATGGCCCTCTCAAAAAGTTCAATCTTTTTCATGGTGTGTGCCCTCCGTTTTTTTGTTTTCCCTTTCGGTAGTACACATCTTACCTCTGAAAGCGCACATTATCCACTCATATCTGCACCATAAATGTGACAAAGATATGGGTGGATAGCTGTACACATTATGGCGGTTTATGAGAACTCCACCATATGTAAGGTCTTGCAGATACGCTTATAATCCCCGCGCTTTAAGACTTCCCTGCCGCTGTGCCGGACCTTCCGGTTCAGGTACTTCTTATTCAGGGAAATGCCGTGGCGCAGTTCGCCCCTCATGCTGTAAGAGCCACTGCCACGCTGCCAGCAGTTGCGCTTTTGGTGTGCATTCCCCGGCATCCGTTCCTGCATTGCCATGTCCATCCACCCCCTTTCTGTCAATATACGAGTGCCTTCACGCATCCCCGTCTGTCGCGGACATCCGGCTCTTTGCACCGGAATCCCAGCAGTTCCCGGATTTCCATCTCCACGGCATATTCGGGATTCCCCGGATGGCCTTTGGGCTTCATCTCCCCCGCCAGTATCTTTTCCGCATCCTGCGCCGTAAGGTCAACATACCCCGATGGCGTCATGAAATGGAATTCCTTCCTGCAGGAAACATAGCGCCGAAGCAGCTCCCCCACGGTCACCTCCCCGTCCTCAATTTTCACTGCATAATCTTCCCCGAATATCACCGCAAGGCTGCTCCCGTTCTGCCAGTCAACGTGGATGGAGCCGGAATCGTCAATGCCCGTCACCACGCCCTGCAGTCCGGGCGGCATCTCCCTGTAGGGGTCATCCATCTTTACCAGTTCCACCCTGCACCCCTGCGGATATTTCTCCCGCAGGGCTTCCAGTTCCTCTTTTTTGACAATATAACCCATTCCGCATATCTCCTTCCGTAGATTCCGGCAGGGAGGAAAGCACCGCCTCCCTGCCCGTTCCGTTCCTTATTCCTCTGCGCCGGAATCCTGGCCGGCCTGTTCAGCCGGGGCTGCTTCCGCAGGCTCCGCCTCTGCCTCCGGCTCCCCTGCCGTTTCCCCTGCGGGCGCCTGTTCCTGCTGCTTTGCCGCCTCCCGCTCGTTCCGGCGGGCTTCCTGCCACCTCTGCCTGTTCTCATCGGTACGGAAAGCGGAATGCCCTTTCAGGTTTTTCATCAGAATGTCGCGCACCTCTTTCCCATCCCTGCCGCCGAAGCCCAGCCGCAGGAGCCATATCCTCATGTAGTATTTCTCGTTTTCCTCGATGGTCTCTTTGGGGCTGATGCGTTTCTGCTCCTTTGCCTGCCGCACCATCTCCGCCGTAAGGTGCGTGAATGCCTTTATCATGTCGGGATCGTCCGCCGTGGGAAGGGTGAAGGTAATCTTCCCGTCCTGAAAGCTGATGCCTTTGCATCCTTCCGCGTGGCTCTGGAATGTCTGCAGGAAAGTTTCCGCATCGGGAATCTCCGTGCTGCCGAGCGTCTCCGCCAGTTCCGCGGGAATTCGGAAAACCTCTTCCGCAAAAGCGCGGTTTATGAGGTACTGCTTGCTGTGGGTCAGGAAAATCAGGTTCTTAAGCCCCTCCGCCGTCATGCCTTCCATCGGCAGGCTGACCGTTGTTTCATCCGCTTCCGGCTCCAGGCTCCCGATGAATCCCTGCTCCAAAAGCCCTGCCGTCACCAGCTCCGCCGTCTTTTCATCTTCGGTCACCACCGCACCTTTTTTGTCGATGGTGCAGTCCCCGATCTGGTAGGCGCAGGTCGGAACCCCAAGGTACTTTGCAGGCTGCCCTAAAATCCCGCTGACCGCCTTTACTACATCTTTCCTGTTTGCTGCGTTTGTTTCAATCCTCATCCTTTTTTCCTCCGTTCATTTTCGTTTTTTCCCTTTCGGTATTACATTAATCACTCTGAACGGGGATAAAAGCAACTAAAATGTCAGAATAAATGTCACAATAAATAATCCGGGAACTGTGCATAGTACACAATGCCGCAAAGCACGAAATATACGTTCGGTAAGGCGCATCCATTCCCCCACATACGGTATTCCGCCGAATCGGAATGGGGGTCTTCCAGCCATTTCCGTATCTGGCTGTCGGACTTGGGCTTACTGGATGTTCCCATTATCTTACGGTGGGTCTCGAACACCTCACGCCAGAATATCATTTCTTCCTCCGTGGGATTCTCCGTCCCCAGCCCGTCACACCACCAGTCCGGGAAGCCCTGCAGCCTCGCGCATTCCGTGGGTGTGAGCCTTCGGACGATATAGTCCGGCTCTACGATATGGTAGTCGCCGCTGAACGCCTCCTGGTTCCCAAGCCACTGCTTGGAGCCCACGCTCGCGGAGATCGTACCAAATACATCCTTACCCGATGCCGTCCTCACATCATTTATTACCGGCGGGTCCTTATAATCCGTAGCCACCAGCGTGTTTGCCAGTTCCTTTTCCGCCCGCATGAAATAGGAATTCTTGCTCGTGCAGTAGGTTGGGTATGCCACCACAGCGATCCCGCCCTGATTCGCAGATGGATTATTAC
>BLLT01000242.1 GCA_011958945.1 Lachnospiraceae bacterium
AGTGCAAGTCCTGGGCTGAACTGTTACCTTTTTTTGCAAAACTTCCGCATATTTTCTTGCGGAATCAACAATGCACATACAAAGCACCCCAGAGGGTATCCTCTGGGGGTATTATCTTCATTGATTCACTTCTGCCATATATCGTTTCAATTTCTTAATTTATACAACCCTTCCTTCTTATCCCTCTGCCTTCCTATTTTTTTCATGACTATCATATATCATTTCTATACCGCGATTTATGCACTAACTATACAGTTTCAAAATCTCCTCTACTTTCTTTTTCATCTCTTGCCGCAAACTTTCCGGCCGGATGACTTCAATCCGACTCCCCTGGCTCAAAAGCCACATAAGGATACCCTTTCCATAAACTTCTGCGCTGATGGTAAATTGATGCTCCTTTTCTTCAACAATCCGTGCCGTAGGAAGCCTGTCCAACACCGGCTCCGGATTTTCCCCATAAAACTTCAACTGGATTTTCATCAGATGCCCGGAATACATAAACTGAATCCTTTTTCGGAATTCGCCTTCCTCAAACCGGTCCGCATAAGAAACTTGAAATTTCTCTCTTAGTTCCTTATACTCCTTGATTCTGTCAATTCGGAAAATGGCCGGATAATCATATTTATGCACATATTTTCCATCCTTATCCGGCTTAACGATAAATGCATTCAGATAAAAATAATATTCCGAAAAGAGTATTGCCATCGGTTCTATAATCCGCGTGACCACCCCCGTATGTTCGCCACGGGAATACTTGATTTCAATAAGATTATGCTCTTTTATATTCGTTCCAATATGCCAAAGCTTGTCTTGAATATATGTTTTATGGCCAAGTTCTACATAGTGGAACTGCTCATTAGAGATTAATTCTTTGACAAGCTTCATGTTCTTTAAAGGAACACAGCCATTTATCATTTTTCCTAATATGCCGTTAATTTCCTTTTTCGTAAATGCCCGGCTGCCAAGCAGGATTTTGCTCACGGCAAGTATCTCGCTGTTGGACATCATGGCCCCTTCAGAGCCAGCCATGATGAAGCCTTTGTCGTTGCGGTCATATACTACAGACCTTCCATCCGGCGCATATCCCATTTGACGCTCATCTAAGAATACGCGGATATCGTCAATGTCTCGCTGGATTGTCCTTGCATCCACTCCGAATTTTTTTGCATCTTCCGCTTTGTTTACTGACTTTCCCTCGCAGAGGCGGGCATAAATATCTAGGACTCTGATGTTCTTTGAAGATTTAGGTTTCATGGAACACCTCTTTACTTCCGATTTATTGTTTCTTGAATATAAAATATAATATGTAATTTCGCTATATACATTTTTTACCACAGCATTCAATAACTTTTGAACATCTTTTACAATTATTTCCCCTATTTTTGAACCGACCAGATAAAAGACTGTTCCATCTTTAAAAATAGAAATATCTATCTACTCTATTGCATCCGGCTTAACAACATTAATTGTTCCTGTATTAATTTTTTTCTGTATAGCATCTTTTAATCTTTCCTTCTTTTCTTCCGAAGCAGAAATGTCTCCTATCCTTGTCTGGTCCTTCGCTGAATTGACGTTTTCCCTTTCCTCGACAACTTTTACACATGCAGTAATAAAATCCTGTTGAGTAACTATTTCATTCTTCTTTAGCGCTACAGAGACACAAGCATTTTTAACAACATTTTTAATCTCTCTTCCGCATAACTCATATGTTTCTGCCAAATAATCAATATTTACATCCGTTGAGAGCGGTACATGAATTTTATCTGTTTTTAAATGATTCCACCATATTTTTTTCCGCTCTGTAGCTGTCGGATTGGTGAATTCAACATTAATTAGTCTGGATAAAAAAGCTTTATCATAATTAACAACCAAATTAGTCGCAAATATGACAATTCCTTTAAAGTTCTCAAGGCTTATAAGCAACTGGCTTCTCATTGAATTGATAGCTTGTGCTGAACCATCAGAAACATTCGTCAAACCCTAGGAATGGTTAAACCTTTCCTCATCCCAGCTATAACCCAAATAGGCCGGCAACGCGCTCATCATCGCATCATGAATACCTTTGTCTATCTCCTGGCTATCCTATAAGGTTTTTGGGCAAATAATATTCTTCTGCCCAGTTTAGTCTGTCATAATCCCTTTCAGCACACCAGCCGTATTCCTCGTCACCGTCATAAGGCATTTTTCGTTCTTTGGTCCGCACAGCGCATATGACCTGCTTCCCGCCGGAAATCCATCCCCTCATAAACCCTTACCGGATTCCCCCGGACAATCCTTGTATGCTCCCTCCATGCCTGGTTTGCCTGTTTATCCCCCGCCGCCTGTTCCATGGCTGTAAGAATCCCCTGCAGCCGTTTCAACGCTTTCTGTTTGTTCATATACTGGCTTCTTTCTTCCGTAGAGGCAACTGTGATTCCTGTGGGGATATGGATGACCCTCACCCCTGTCTCCACCTTGTTCACATTCTGCCCGCCCTTACCGCCGCTGTGGAACTTTTCAATCCGGTAATCCGCTTCTGAAGGTACCTCTTCCCTTTCCGGGATGATGCTCACGTCCACATACCAGTTCTTCCTTTTATGCCCCGGCCTTACCGGGCTTTTACATATCCAAAGGACTGTACCCTCAAGGGATGACATATCCGCCCCGGTTTCAAAAAGGATGGAATGGAAACAGCACTTCCTCCTGCCCTCCCTTAATGCAATTTCCTGAATATCCGGGAACTCCTTTTTCCATTCCGCAAATAATTTTCCTACAGCCAGCTGACATTCTTCCGGCCCCTGCCCCGCACTGATTTGCACAAGCATTTTCCATCACCCTATCCTTTCCCGCCTGCTTTAAAATTGTAGATTGGCTTTAATCTACGGGTTACCTCCACCGTATCCTCTATGTTCCCCAGCAGTTTTTCCATCGCGCGGTAGGCAAACGGCGCTTCATCCAACGTATCCGCACCGATGCAGCTGCAATAGATGCCCTTCATTTCATTTTTAAATGCAGAAACCGTGTAGCGGCTTTTTACCGCATCCCGCCTCATACATCTGCCGGAGCCATGGGGTGCCGACTCGTTCCAGTCAGTGTTCCCCTTCCCTATCCCCAGGATTACACCATCACGCATGTTTACGGGGATAATCACCTTTTCCCCCTTTGCTGCGGAAATAGCCCCTTTGCGCAGAACCCTCCCTCCTGCAAGAGTTTCCATGTAATTATGCGCCGAAGAAAAGCGCTCCGCCTCCTTCAGTTTCATTCCCTTCAATATCTCCGCAAGGATAATATCCCTGTTTAACTGCGCATATTCCTGGGCCACGCCTACGTCATGGATATAATCCTCCATCAGTTCCCCTTCCAGCCATGTCATAGGATAGGGAACTTCCATCCCTCTCTTCTTTAAAAGCGCTGCTCCTTCGTCTACATAATAATCCGTAACTTCCTTTCCCAGATGCCTGCTTCCGGAATGAACAATGACATACAGCCTTCCATCCTCATCTTTGTCCACCTCTATAAAATGGTTTCCACCCCCTAGGGTTCCAAGGCTTAAGGCAGCTTTTTCCTTATGGATGTGCTTATAGCAGTAAAGCCGTTCCAGCCCAAATCCCTCTGCCATATGGTGTTCCTTTTTCCTTGTCCGGAAACCGGCAGGGATGCATTCCCTGATTACCTTATCCAGCTTCTGCATCTCCACCCTTTTTTCTTTGACCGCTGCACAGGTCATACCGCATCCGATATCAATGCCCAAAAGATTGGGTATCACCTTTTTCCCCACGGTCATAGTAAGGCCAATCGTTCCTACCGTCCCTGGATGGACATCCGGCATTACCCTTATCCGGCTGCCCTCCGACACCGGGTTGTCGCATATCAACTGAAGCTGTGCCCTTGCATAATTCTCCATGTCATCTGCAAATACTTTTGCTTCTGAATACTTTCCTTTTATTATCTCCATAAATCAGTCTCCATTTTCCTTATACGCGAAGTGCGCACCCTGCCCGGAGGGCTTTCTGTATAATAGGTAATTACGAAGCAATTTCCTATTATATAAAAAAAAGCACCCCAACAAGAGGTGCCAAAAATCATCTTCCTTTTATCCCTGTCCGCTCCATGGACAGGCAAACATTGTTGCCCTCCCCGGGTCAACCTATCGGTTCAAAAGAAAGACGGCTGCGCCTTCTGTTTTCCTTGCTGCATATTAATTTCATTTGATATCTTTTCCCTGTCATGGCGTCCGCCTCCTTCCTTAAATACTGAAATTTCCCGTAACAGAGAAGCCGAAAGGCTGGACTGTTACAATTTCCCAACTAGTTACGGTTAACAGGATAACATAATCATCCGGAAATGTAAACTCTTTTTCGAAAATTATAATTATAAAAGTTCTTGCATTATTGATATATTTTAGTTCTTAATTGTCGACCTTCTGCTGCAGTGAAAGAAAAATTGTTTCCGCCGCTCTATTCCGAAACCACCTTACACCGCTTTTTATAGCAGGCTATTCCGTATTTGTATATCGTTCTCATGCCATTGTCAAGCAATGCTTCCTCATAATTCCTCTCGCCAATTTGCTTTAAGGCCTCCCGGCATCCGTCATCAAACGCCGCTTTTTCCGCATACTTGAGTTCAATAATAATGCCGATTTCCTTATCCTCCACCTCAACGCTGATATCGCTGTATCCTTCGCCTGATTCCGCATTCGACCTGACCTTCCAGCCATTCATCCCTGCAAACAATCCCAGCAAAATGCCGTGGTAGAAATTCTCTTTCATTTCCTTCCGGACATTGATGTCACGAATGCTTATGGTCTTTCGCAGATAGGATGCAAATGCTTTCTCTATGGCCTCCGTATCCTTTTTTTCAAACGCCCTGCAAAAATCCTCCAGCTTCTGCATGTCCTTTTTCGTCTCCGCTTCAAACCATTCCTGTATCTGCTCCACAAATATCCAGCGTATTTCCCTGTTGGGAATCATCAGGCTCGTCATCCCATCGTCATCATCTTCCCCGCACTGCGTCAGGTAACCAGTGGTAAAAAGGATGCTCCACAGGTTATCAATCGTGGAATCCAAATCCCTATAAGTTAATTCCTGCCGGATTTTCTTTTTAATGTCCTTGCCGCTAATTAGCAGTTCCATCTCATCCCTGGTAATTCCGTCCGCTTTATCTATAAATTTTCTGATAATACTGTTGCTGCTCGTATTTACCCAATAATTCTCTGGATGCGCAGAAGGATTCATTCTCAATGCATGGCAATAGCTCACCACATCCCATGGACAGTAAATCTCCAACTTTCCAAAACGATAGCCATCATACCATTCTTTTATGGCATCATATTTTTCCGTAAATCCGTAGTATTCCAGCAGCCCCATGACTTCCCTGTCCAAAAAACCAAAGTACTCATTATATTGTACATCTTTTACTGTATATACATTAAAATTATTAAGGCCGGTAAAGATGCTTTCTTTTGATATCCGCAGACACCCTGTAAGAACTGCAAAATAGAGGCTGCCATTTGTCTTAAGCGCCTGGCCGAACAAAGTCCTGATAAAATCCGCCATAACATCATAATAGCCTGACTGATATGCCTTATCCAGCGGAACATCATATTCGTCAATCAGAATAACCACCTTTTGTCCATAATGCTTCTGCAGAAAGCGAGACAGCATCAGGAGGCTGTTTTCCATAAGGGTATCCGTCATTGTAAACTCGCCCTTATTGTCTAATGCAATAAGCTTTGCATACTGTTGACGCTCCCCTTCGGACAATCTGCCGCTGTTCGCAAGGAATGGAAACCTTCCTGCCTCCATGGCCAATGTTGAGCGAAGCCTTCTCTTTGCCGTATCAAAAGTATCGCCAGCAACATTTTTTAAGCTAATTGAGATAACCGGAAATTTCCCCATATATTCTTTGCAGAGTTCCTCTTCCTTCGAAATTTCCAATCCATCAAAAAGCGTACTGTCGCTATCCACCTCGAAGAAATTTTTAAGCATACTCATGGTCAGGGTTTTCCCGAATCTCCTGGGGCGAGTAAACAGATTTACATATGACATATTTTCCAAAAGTTCTTTAATCATCCCTGTTTTATCAATATAATAAAACCCATCACAGCGTCCAACTCTTTTTTATATCATATCGGCATACCAGCCTTTTGTCAACGTGATGTGTTTGGGCAACTGTCCGGCATCTTCACAGCTATCCCTTTTTATCATTCGCGCTTCCCACCTCTTCCAGCTCCATATGGTAATTACATCCATCATTATCCTCTGCATCATTGCCATGGCGCTCTATCAGATAATACAGGCCCTGGAGCACTTCTACCTGAAAAAAATATAAAATAACAGAAATGGCTAATAATCGAGTAGGGAAGAGCCATCTTCCCTACTCGTGCGCCGGGCGTCCGTCAGCTTGCTGACACATTTCACTTGGACGACCGTGTGCATAAAAA
>BLLT01000243.1 GCA_011958945.1 Lachnospiraceae bacterium
CAAGTGCGGAACTGGAATAGGAGGATATAAAATATGGGTAACGGGAATTTGATTCGATGCCAGAACGGGCATATGTTTTCGGCAAGAAGATACGGTACGGTATGTCCGTATTGCAATATTGAGACTGCAACAAAGGAGAAAAAGGAAACAGGGTACAGCGAGGAGGCTGTGGAGGAACTGCTGTTTTTGCAGGAAGTGAATCCGGTATGCGGATGGCTGGTGTGTATATCGGGGCCGCGGCAGGGGAAGGATTACCGGATTAAATCAGGAAAGAACTTTATCGGGAGGGCGGATGATATGGATATCCAAATCCTGGGAGACAACAAAATCTCCAGGAGGAATCATGGGATTGTCGTGTTTGACCCGAAGAAAAGGGAAACGGTCCTGCTTCCCGGCGACAGCAACGGGCTTGTGTACATGAATGATGCTGCAGTATATACGCCCACAGTACTGGGTGCTTATGACACTATCGAAATGGGGGAGAGTATCTTCGTGTTTATCCCGTTTTGCGGGGAGAATTTCATGTGGGAGGACGGCTCACCGGGCAAGGAGGCAAAGTAGGGGGAGGTGCATATGGGTGTGGATGTTTATTTACCGGTTATGTGGGGGCTGGGGGTTATGGCATTGTGCCTTATGGCATACCGTTTCCTCATTATCGGACGGCGGACAAGGAAATACATAGGGTATGAGACAGGCGCCGGCAAGACGATTGGGAGCAGGGAGATACAGGGTGATGCATACGGCATCGTAGAAGGTCAGGGAGGGGTTATGGCGGTGTTGGCGGACGGAATGGGAAATGGCTATGGGGGGAAGATAGCCAGCCGGATTGCCGTAGAAGCCTTTCAGGATATGTTTGGCGATGGAAATGCATTTTATAACCCCCAGTATTATTTCAGAAAGGCTTTCCATGCGTCCAACCGCGGCATACTGGAATATTTGGATGGGGAAAGGGGGGCGGCCTCGGTAGCGGCCGTGATGATAAAGGGCAGGAAGCTGTATTATGCATCGGTAGGGAATGGGAAGATTGCGGTATACAGAAATGGGGAACTGGTTCCTGTAACATCAGGCCATACGGTAAGCGTATTGGCAAGGAAAAAATATATGGAGGGCAAACTGACCAGGCAGGCGGCAGTTTCCCTTTTAGAACAGCACCGTATTTACAATTATGTAGGGCAGGACGGTTTTCATGATATAGAGTTTTTTGACGTTCCGGTCACGCTGTATGGCGGGGAATATGTGGCGCTTCTAAGCGGCGGGATGTGTGAAGGGGTGTCATGGAGGGAAATAGAGGAATGCCTGGCCAATCGGGGCAGCTGTGAGGAAAAAGCGCTGGAACTGACGGAACTGGTAAATGGCAGGATAAATGAAGATGTGGATAATGCCAGTGTGGTGATAATAAAGGTTTTGTGACGGGCAGAGAAGAAAGCGGCAGTTCGGACGTGCCTGAACTGTTACGAAACAAAACAAGTGATTGGAGCAGCAAAAGATGAGGAAGCAGAACAGTACATTCCGGGCGGTATTCCTGTCGGAAGCGGGAGGCGAGCCGGTAAACAATGATTATTTCGCTTATGTGGAGCTTGATAAATATGCATGCTATGTAATTGCGGATGGGCTGAATGAACAGCCGGACGCGGAAAGCGCGAGACTGGCCATTGAGACTATCCTCCTAGCATTCCAGGAGCGCCCTTCCATGAGGAAAAAGGCGCTGCGATCATATCTTTGTGCGGGAAACCGTGCATTGCAGGAGGCGAAGGGGAAAAACAGCCTGAAAGCGTCTGTTACGGTATTGGTAACCGACTATATCAAAGCGCGGTACGGCCATGTGGGGAATACCAGGATGCGCCTTTACAGGAACGGGGATATCAAAGAACGGACGGAAGATATGTCATTGGGGAATGACATGGCGAAGAAAAGCGGGCAGGAGACGGATGTCCTGTCCAGGCATGAGGAAAGGAACAACCTTTATACATGGCTGGGGTGCGGGAGAGGCTTTCGCCCTTATATATCCGGAAAAATCAAGCTTGCGGACGGCGATATACTGACATTGTATACGAGGGGGATATGGGAGAATCTGGACGAGGGGGAATTAAAGGATGTATTTGCGGAAGCGAAGGACGAGCCGCAGGAGTGTGTGGACAATATTGAGGACATGCTCCTGTCAAAACAGCCGGCGGACTTGGGGAATTATACTTTTGCCGCCATATTCATAGATAAAGTATTTACGGACCCTGACAGGAAAAGGCGTATCAGGAAAATCGTCCTGGTATCCGTAATTGTCCTGGTCATTGCGGCGGCAATTGCTCTGGCCTTATGGCTGCTGCACCGCCAGCGGGTAAGGCGGACGGAGGAAATGGAGAGGAACCTGTCAGACACCATGGAGTATATAAAAGACGGCAATTATGTGCGTGCGGGGGAAGAATGCAAAGAAGCGCTGGAGGCTGCCGAAAAGCTGCGAGATAAAGAAAAGATAGGGGATATTTCATCCTATATGATGCTGATAGAGGCTGTAAATAAGGCGGATGGGCTGTACGACGGGCAGGAATATGAAAGGGCGCTGGAAGACTACATGGCGGCGAAGGAACGCTCACGCAGCGCCGACCATGTGGCGGACGAATATATAGAACGGAAGCTGTCGGCCATCAATGATTATCTGGCAGTTTATGACTATATCCGGCTTGGCGATACCCAGTATATGAAGGGGGATTATGAAAATGCCGAGGCAAAGTACCTGGAAGCCAAACGGCTGGCCACGGATATTCATTATGAAGATGGGCGCAGGCAGGCGATGGATGCCCTGGAGCAGCTATACGGCGACATGGCGGCCAGGGAGGAAAAAGAGGCGGCAAAAGTACAGGAAAAGGTGACGGAGGAAACCGGGGCTGCAGAATTGACGGCGGAGGGGGATAAGGCATTTACGGAAGGGGATTATGAAAGCGCCAAGGTATATTATGCTATGGCATTGGATAAGTACCAGAAACTGGAAGATACCCAAAATGCGGAACTGCTGGACACGAAGCTGGCGGCCTGTGTAAAAAAATCCGGGGAGAAAGAGGAGCAGAGAGAAATAGCGGAGGCATACGAGGAAGAGGCGAGGCAGCTGGAAGAAGCGGGCGACCTGGCGGAGGCGAAAAAGAAGTATCTGATGGCAAAGGACATTTACAGGGAACTCCAGGACGAGGACAGGGCCGGCAGGACGGAGAACAGGATAGATATGCTGGATGTGGATGCGGAGGAAGAAAGGCGGCAGGAGGCAGGGCAGCAAGCCGGCCAGCCGCAGGAAATACAGGACGGGGCAACGGTGTCGGGGAATTCGTCCGGGTAGTGTATGGGCTGCATGCTGCCTGGGCAGATTGTCCCACATGCGATTCAGGCAATATGTGGTTTGTACGCCATATGTTTTTGGAGGAGATGGATATGGGTAAAGGATATGCAGGAAGGTAATGGAGGTGCAGGAGGATGAGAAAAAAAATAGCTGCTGCTTTGGCAGGGATATTTGTTGTCTGCCTGGTTATTTCTTGTCTGACATGCCATGGGAGTCAGGGGGAGGAACCGGAAAGGGAGAACATGAAGACGTACAGGCCCATTCCGAAAAAGGCTGAGGGCACAGGGATATACAGGACGAAGCAGACGGTAAAGAGGTGGGGCTGGAAGGGATGGGAAGTGAAGGAAGATGCGCCGGGCAGCCTTATGGGGAGTAATATAGTAAGTATCTCCGGGCGTGCCATCCTGGAAGAAGGGGGCAGCCTGTATGCGGCAGGCTACAGGCTGCCCATGGCGATGGAATTATATGGCGGAGATGGCGTATCGGACAGGGAAGACTATAATATATACCGCCTGAAAGATGGCAAATGGGAACTGTTCGCATCTAATCCCCCGGAAAAGGTAGAGGACAGGTATGGAATTATGGTAGATGAAGGCGTAGCTATGAATCTGATGTGTTATGGCGGCTTTCTCTATTATGGGGTATGTTACAAACATACCTGGGATGAAGACAGGATTTTTGATACGGCACAGTTTGTCTACAGGGTACCCATACAGGGAGGGGGAGCAGAGGAAGTAGTAGAGACAAAATATGAAAGCAAGTTTTATATTTATAACGGAAAGGTTTATTATATGCCGCGTGAATATGTCAGAGAGGAGATGGATTGGTTCAGCTATCGCAGAGATAATGTTTACCAGGAAATGGAACTGGGTGGGGGGGACTTGCGTGAAATATACAGAACAGATATGCAGACATGGGGTTCGGTGTTTGCATTAGGGGGAGGATGCCTTTATCTATTGGAACTGGATGATGAGAAGGAGTGGATAACAGGGGTAAACCTGGAAACCGGAGATACCAGGTACTATAGCATGGGAGGAATGTCAATATACACACTTTTCTATGAGGGTGGCTATTTGTATATATCTTCTTTTTCAAATACAGTGAGCATATTTCGAATGGATGTGTCTTCCGGGCAAACGGAGTATTTGGCAGACTGTATCGAAATGGCATGGAGACCGCCAAGTGAAATTGCTATAAGTGAAGAATGTGATTTTGTGAATACAGTGTGGCTGGAGAACGGTTATCTTTATTTTATGTGGCAGGACAAGAACGCAGCACTGGAAAGATGGCTTTTCAGTGCCCTTGATGTGGAGACAAAACAAATGTCGACGGAAGTGCTGGTAGAAAAAGAGTCAGACTCATGGCAGGAAGACAGGGGTTATTTAGAAGTGGTGGGGGATGAGACTGCAGTTTGCCACAATGTGGGAGGGGAAAAAATATTTTTTTATAGGTTCAGGGCAAATGCATTGCAGATGGACAGGCTTGAAAGGAAGGAAATAAGGAAGGGGATTAAGGAATGAAAGTACAGAGAAGAGGGGAAATGGTCATCTATGACTTGGAAACAAAACAGATGCTGGAAACTGGGGTGTTTAGGAGTTGGGGTTCATACATGGAAAGATTATTCTGTTAGGGGAAAATATGCATATGGGGAGGAGTGATGGTTTGTGCCTGTACAGCATTCACAAACTTAACGATGAGAAACGCTTTAGCAAAGCTGATTCTCAAAAGACGAGCAGAAACGGAGTAAAAAATGAACCAAAAAGAACAAATAGAAAATCAGCAGCATAAAAATCTGTCATCAATACTGGAATACCCCTTTGACTTTCAGCGTTACATAGAGGAGCAGCTGCGTGAAATCGATGATTTGGATGAGCGCAGGTTTATGAAGAGAATCATGGTGGAAGGGCTGGGCAGTATGATACGACAGACGGAAAGGAAGTATCAGGAGTTGGAGAACCGAATTTACCGGGAAACCGCCGTACCGGCCAGCGCCTATGGGATTGTCTTTACCATAATAAAGAAGGAACATTATGACCCTGCCAATGACACGCTGTATCCTGTCTGCCCTATGGATTTCAATCCCAAAGTCTGCGGGGAGGAACTTTCCACAGAGGAATATCAATACATCGGAACTGTTTTTCTACAGGCAGACCGCCAGACATGCCGGGAATTTGAAGCCCGGGGAACATATGCCGGTGTGATGCTTGTGGAAGGGGAAGAAGCTCCTGCTACTATCCATATCCGGAAGGCGGAGAGATACCGCCATGGGGTAACAGACCTTTACCGGATGTTCCTGGACAACCATATCCGGTGGGAAACGGTAAATACCGGTTATCTGGATAAATTTTATGATATATTCGTGTCGAGGAAAGGGATGCCCGAGGGGGCATTTCCGGGGGATATCAAGATATGCTTCGGCGAATATGGGGAAATGGTGCAAAAGGATATGATGCCGCTGTGGAATATAGAAAGGCTGTCTTTTTCCGGCAGAAGCTTTATGATGCCATGTACCGATGGTATTTCCTACGAACATGAATTACTGTTGGAAAATACGGGATATGAGGATGGATACCTGGTGCGGATGAACGATGACATTTTGGGGATACGCCATGAAGAAGGGAAAATTATTATCAAATCCTTAAAGGAAACCTATGGAAGTTGGGAGGCGGTACGGATTATTCAAAAGAAAGCTGTCCGCTCCCTGGATTATAATGCACCATTCCTGTCGAACAGGAAAAAGGATTCTTTTGTCAGGGGGTATGCAGGACAGTTCCCAGGGATGCTGCTGACGGAAGCGGAATTGTATCGAAAAATTGAGGAGTTGGATATTGCGGACTACATAGAAATCAAAGGCTACAGGATTGAGGAAAGCGGCAAGGGGTTCCCCGAAGAAGAAGGTATGGACTGGTTTGCCGGAAACAGCCTGTTTCCGATGGAAGGGCGCAGGATATTGCTCCTTAATTTTGCAGAAAAGGAAAAGGGGAATTATCTGAATGACAGTATGGTATGCTTTGCCGTTTCGCATCTTCAGGCGCAAATCGGCGAATACCGATGTATAGGAGCATTAGTGTGAAAGAAATGAAGTTTCACTAAGGCT
>BLLT01000244.1 GCA_011958945.1 Lachnospiraceae bacterium
CAAACTTGGGATTGAAAATTTTCAATCTTACTCCTTCCATTTTCCTTAACGAAACAGTAACCTTTCTTTATTTGGCAAAAATCACATCAATATTTCCCATGGAGCATTCCAGGGTACATTTTCCTGATGCACGGTTATTCACATAGATATCATCCGCCAACGCACCATATGCCTTGCTGCCTAACATAATTGCCCCGGCCGAACATTCGATTTCATAGTTAAAATCGGTCTCCTCATTATCCAGTTCCATCTCTATGGAGCCCATGCCGCATTCCGCATCGATTTCCCTTCCGATACCTCCCTGGACATACGCAACCCCCATCCCTACATTGAGGTCCATCTTGTCGGCGGTTATCCCATCCAGCACCACTTCTCCGGCCCCCACTTCCACATCCAATTCATGGCAGCCTATTCTTTGGCTGGAAATAATGCCTGCCCCTGCTGTCAAATCCACCTTCTGGGCATCCAATTCGCCAATATATATGATTCCCCCGCCTACATCTATCTCTACCTCATCGAATGTTTTTCCCTTGGGAATATAAAAATACACCCTTTCCCTGTTATTATCCGTCAAATGATTTTTCCCACCTTCCAAGTGAAGCGTTCCCTTGGACACATAGCAGCTGTATTTTTCCTTCCCGTCTATCTTCAATGCAAAGTTGTCATTCTCCGATTCCATAAGGCAAAGAGCCGCCCCTCCAATTTCTATGTCCATGTTCTGTACCTGGGAGGAAGCAATTCCGGTATCCCCATCCCCTTGAGGAATATCCTTCATCAATTCATTTTCCATAATGCTCCCCATATCGTCCCGGGCATGTTCCATCTCTTCTTTTATGGCGTTCATATCATCACTTGTATTACGTAAACTAGGCTCTGCATCATCCCAGGCGTCATCCCAGGCATCATCCCAGGCGTCATCCCAGGCGTCATCCCAGGCATCATCTATCTCATCTTTGATATCCTTCGTCACATCATGCACGATTTCATCCGTCATGTCATAAGTCATATACCCCAGACGCTCCGCCACATAACTGTTTTCTACCCTCCGCACGAATCTCCAAAGGGCACTGCTTCTATCCATCCCATAAATCATGCGCCATCCGCCGCTTATCGCGCCCAATATGCAAATCGTACCGCCCAAAAGCACTAACACAACAGAAGTTATTAAACATATTTTTGTAAACTTTTTCATGCCTTTTCTCCTCTCTTCCCATGAAGTATCCTGCTAAACAGATCGACTGCCTTCCGTATAAGCCAAGGCAGTGCGCTGCCCCACAGCCAAACCGTAATCCAGATAAAAAATATGGATAAACCAAGCAGCAGTATCCCTGCCCCGATAAGGCACATCCCTATTAGAGGCGCGACAAACAGTTCCCCAATCCCAATTCCTAATAACACTATGGCACCTATGAAAAGCCCGATTCCCACTGCGGCTGTTCCAAGAAGAAGTCCGATGAAACCGCCCAACACCCCGATTCCTGCCCCAAAAAGGCCGGACAGCAATGCGGCCAGCATGGGCATCGCCAGAATGCACAGGAGAATGAGTATGGCAATCATTCCTCCCGACAACCGTTTCTTTTCTTCCTTTTTTACTACCTCATTCTTTGTTTTTCTTTCAAAAGCTTCATTATGATAACCGGTTTCCGTAAATTCCCCTTCTGCCCCGTTATCTTCCAACCCTTCTTTGATTACCTTTGCCAGCTGCTCTGGGCTTCCCATCGCATCCAATACTTCCTGCTCATTCTCCACCCCGGCATCGTTCAGGTAATCATTATAATATTGTAAGGCTTCCTCCCTCTCGCCCTGGGAGATATCGGAGAGAAGCGCTTCCAGCTGCTGCATAAATTCCAATCTATTCATATATAATCCCTCCCTCGAACACTCCGCTTATTTTCGCGGAATACTTTTTCCATTCGTTTTTGTATAGTGCAAGCTGCACCCTCCCCTTTTCCGTGACCTTATAATATCGCCTGTTCCTTCCGGCACACTCCATATCGTAAGCCTCCAGGCATTGGTCTTTCTGCAGACGCCGCAGGACCGGATATAAGGTGGATTCAGATACTTCAATAACCTGTCTCACTTCCTGTGTTATCTTATACCCATAGGTTCCTTCCTTATCTTGAGCAACTACCGACAGGACGATTGCATCCAGCAGCGCTGCCCCTGTATTAAATACCATAAATTTTGCTCCTTTCCTGTTTGCATATACTTATCGGTTCATTTTACTGCTTCACTCTCTTTCACTTTTATTTTTATAATATTATACGTCATATATTATGCTTTCATGTTTCATACTATACACCATATAATATTGTTTTGTCAATAGTCATATGAATATTTTTTTATGGACAAATTTGATTTCTGCTGAATAGTTGTTTTTTGTCTCCGGCTAATGTAAAATAAAAGTATATCCTTTATAAAACAGTACAGAAATGAGGTGGAATATGGAACAAAAATACGAACGCACCCCTTTAATTGTGGATGCAAAACAATATGAAATCGGAAAAGGGATGGAAGACGGCTTTGAATTGTATACCAGAATCATTACCAATGGTTGGATTTGTCATGATAACCTAATCCAGCATATACGCCCGGACGGTACTGTGGTTTGCCCATTCATCCAGAACAGGCGCGGTATTATTTTCATCCGCCAAGGTGATTACATTATTACGGAAGCCGATAAGGAACGTCATGTCTGCGGTGCAGACAAATTTTCCCTTCGTTACAAAGCTGCGGAGGAATAGGGGCAAACCATGCACGAATAACGGAAAGGTGATTGATTTTGGAAAATAAATTAAAACATGATACAAATTATATTTTAGAATGCTGTGTGGACAGCGTAGAATCCGCACTGGCTGCGAAAGAAGGCGGGGCCGACCGTCTGGAACTTTGTTCCAACCTGGTCATTGGGGGCACCTCCCCATCCCTCGCCCTATTTCGGCAAATACGGGAGCACACAGATATCCGTATCCATGTATTGCTCCGCCCCCGCTTCGGCGACTTTCTTTATACCGGCCATGAACTTTCTATCATTGAAAAGGAAATCCGGATGTTCCGTGAAGCCGGCGCTGAAGGCATTGTCATTGGATGCCTGAAATCTGACGGCAGCCTGGATTGTGATGCAATGAGCCGCTTAATAGACCATGCCGGTCAAATGAGCATCACCCTTCATCGGGCATTCGATATGTGCAAAGAGCCATTGCATGCCCTGGAGGAAGCCAAATCCCTTGGTATTCACACTATACTTACCTCCGGATGCCAGCCCTCCTGTTTAGAAGGCATTGACCTTCTTGGACAATTATCTGAATGTGCGGATGGTAAAATCTCCATTATGGCCGGGGCCGGCATTAACAGCAATGCCGTGCAGGCACTGCTGGAAAAAACATCAATTACCGCCTTCCACATGTCCGGCAAGAAAATACGCGAAAGCCAGATGCAATTCCGCAACCCCACGGTTTCCATGGGTATTCCCGGTATGAGTGAATATGAAATCTGGGAGACGGATTCGGCGGAAATTGCTTCTGTCAGGAAACTTCTCCCAAAAGGCTAAGCCTGTGCACAACTTTTTGCTCTTAGCCGCAAAACCCTGCCCGCGGAAAGCGCCTGACAATTTGCACAGATCTTTGTGCAATATGCCAAGCCCCTTCCACAGGCAGGGCTTTCTATCTTTTTTATGAATACCAGCCAGACATAAACCTGAGGTTACTTCTCCATTTTCCAAAAAGCGGCGCTATAAGGGGCCAGTTCACTTCCTCCCCCAAAATCATGCACTTCCCCGGTAATCAAATCCACCGCCGTACCGCAGCCCGCATCAAAATGTGCCGTATAGCTTTCGGCATCCGCATTGATAGCTACGAGCACCCTTTCCTTATCCGTCTTTCTTTCGAAGATACACTGTTTATTGGTCAGGACAACGGAGCGGAAATTCCCGTAATTCAAAGCCTCCGAATCCTTCTTCGCCTTAGCCAGCTTGGAAATAAACTCAGATAAATCATTAAACTCCGGTTCTTCAAAGCATGCCCGCAGCGCCGGGTCGCCTTCGCTCTTATTGGCCTTCGCCCCCCATTCGCTCCCATAATACACGCACGGTATCCCCGGCATGCCAAAGCAAAGTGCGTAAATAAGCGGCAGATGCTTTTCATTCCCGAGCACACTGGCAATCCTGGATACATCATGGTTATCCACGAAGCAAAGTAAATGTTTCCCCTTATACAGCGTCCAATTCTCCGGACCGAACTGACGCATCAGGGAGTGATTGATTTCAAACATATTCATGCTGTTAAAGCTGGAATGAAGCCCTTTATAGCATTCATAGTTGGTCACGGAATGCAGCATCTGCTCATTCATCATCTGATTATAATCCCCATGCAGCATCTCCCCGACAAGGAAAAAGTCCTCTTTCCTGCTGTCCGTAAAAGCCCTGAGCCGCCTTACGAAATCATGATCCAGGCAATAAGCCACATCCAGCCTGAGCCCGTCAATCTTAAATTCATCGATCCAGAAACCTACGCTGTCGAGAATATGACTTACCACCTCCTCATTTCTCAGGTTCAGCTTTACTAAGTCATAGTTTCCTTCCCAGCCTTCATACCAAAGCCCATCATTATAATTGGAATTTCCTCCCAGGTTAATATGGAACCAATTTAAATAAGGGGAATTCTCCCTATTTCTGACCACATCCTGAAATTGGGAAAATCCGCGCCCCACATGGTTAAACACACCGTCCAGCACTACCCGTATCCCATTTTCATGCAGCTGCTCGCATACTTCCTTAAAATCTTCATTAGTTCCTAATCTGCTGTCTATTTTCCTATAATCCCTCGTATTGTACCCGTGCGTATCCGACTCAAACACCGGCGAAAAATAAATCGCATTGATGCCCAGTTTCTTCATATGAGGAATCCAGTCCTCCACTTTCCGTATGCGGTGTTCCACCACTCCATCGTTTTCAAATGGAGCCCCGCAGAACCCCAACGGATAAATCTGATAAAAAACACTTTCATATGCCCACATATTAATAACCATTTCCTTTCCCTACATACTCTTCAAATAACTTCCAACATTACTTTCCTATTCTATCACATAATTCCCAATCTTCATACCCAAAAATAAAATTCTGCATTTGCTTTAGATTTTGCTTTAGCATTTGATACCCTGCCTGCCATTGACTATATTAGTACTTTTGTATTTTTCCCTTATTATTTATAAAATAAAAATTGACACCTACTGTCATCATTTTTTATCTGTTTTGACACAATCCGAAAAGAAATCCCCAAAATCCACATAGTTATCCACATATGACATAAATGTCATATCACATGACTTATCAATCACTTTTTTATAAAACCGAATCCTTATAGCCAAGAAATCAAATAAATGCTATACTATTGCAGCAAGCATATAAAATTTAACCATGAGAGGAGTACAATCAAAAAATGAACCAGACTCTGAAAATAGGATCCCATGTAGGAATGAAAGGGAAAGAAATGATGCTGGGCTCCGCGAAAGAAGCCTATTCCTATAATGCCAACACTTTTATGATATTCACAGGGGCTCCGCAAAATACAAAACGTAAACCTATTTCTGATCTAAATATTGATGCTGCCAGAGCATTTATGCAAGAGCATCAAATCGCATCCCCCGTTATTCATGCCCCCTATATCATCAACCTGGGCAACAGTACCAATCCGGAAACCTTCCGCCTTGCCGTAGAATTCCTTGCTATGGATATTGAACGTACTGCCGCTATGGGAAGCCGGACACTGGTACTTCATCCCGGTGCCCATGTAGGAGCCGGAGAGGAGGTTGGCATTCAGAAAATCGCAGAGGGCCTAAATGAAATATTGACCAAAGATACCCCTTGCAGCATAGCCTTAGAGACCATGGCCGGCAAAGGCTCCGAAATCGGAAAGACTTTTGAAGAATTGGCCGCTATTTTTGACAAAGTTATCCACAATGACAAACTGCGCGTCTGTCTGGACACCTGCCATATGCACGACAGCGGCTATGATATTATACATGATTTTGACGGCGTCCTAAATCATTTTGACCGCCTCATCGGTTTGGAGCAAGTTTCGGTGCTCCATATTAACGACAGCAAAAACCCCTGCGGTGCAAGAAAAGACCGGCATGCCAACATCGGAAAAGGATACATAGGTTTTGATGCCCTTCACGCCGTAGTACACCATCCTGCTTTCCCGGATATTCCAAAGATATTGGAGACCCCCTACTACCCCTCCGAAGAAAATCCATCACGGCTTCTCCCGCCCTATAAGGAGGAAATCGCGCGGCTGAGAGGCCAATGAGAAAGGCTTCCCATCACATCAGCCATTTGTGCGTTCAAAGGGTCGTTTCGCAAAGCTAAAAAAGAGTTGGCCCAGCGGCCAACT
>BLLT01000245.1 GCA_011958945.1 Lachnospiraceae bacterium
GTGGGAAAGCTGCTTTTGCTTTTCCACAGGCTGTGAATGGGGTTTTCCATAGTTCCATAGCCAGTTATGCACATTTCCATGATGCAGATCTGAAAAATTTAATGAAGTTTTGATCATTTGAGCGGAATGGAGCGTTATTATATATATACGAACCTTTCGAAGAAAGGAGTTGATAATGTGTGAATATGGAAGAAATATATTCTGATGATGCGTTGGTAGAGCAGATAAGGATCGGAGACGAAAAAGCGGCTGAGGAATTGATAAGACGTTATTATACATCTGTTTTACGTTATTGTAAAAGACAATGCTTCAATCTGGAGAAAGCGGAAGATTTAACGCAGGAAACTTTTTTGAAACTGTTTAAAAATTTGTCGGGATATAAAGAAAAAGGGAAATTTAAGGCATATTTATATACAATAGCAAATCATTTATGCATTGATGAAAGCCGGAAAATGAAAGAATGTTCCTTAGAAAATGAGGGAGAAATCAGAGATGAATGTGATGGGCTGCGCCGGATAGAGGATAAGTCAGAGATAGGTTATCTATTAAATGTTTTATCGCCAGAGCAAAGAGAAGCTGTTATTTTACGGTTTGGAGAGGAACTTTCGTTTTGGGAGATTGCAAAAGTAATGGGATGCAACATGAGAACGGCACAGAGCAGGGTTAGAAATGCATTGAAAATAATGAGGAAGGAGCAGGAAAATGAACGATAAAGAATTGAAACAGTATTTGAAACAGTGTTTGCAGCAGGAAACAGAACTTGATAAATTGCATAACAAAGAAGATGTAAAGAAACTTGGCAATGCCGAACTGGAAGAAACTGTTAGACTATGTGTTGAAATTATGAGAGAACAGGAATTAACGAAAAAGTTGCAGGAAGAACCACGGATAGGGTTTGCCCGGTATTTGTCGGATATTTTTCGGTTTGAAGGAGTACCAATATTTGGCTTGCAGGCAGTTACGTTATTCATTACGTGTGTGGTAATTTACACAGTAGCAGGCAATCCGAGTTATATTCCTGCATTTATGCCGCTGTTTGTACTGGCTGTCATGCCGGCTATGTTCAAATGTCAATATTATCGGATGAGTGAGATTGAAGCTGTCACAAGGGCTTCTGGAGCACAGATTATATTGGCAAAGCTGATTTTAGCAGGGGCTTCTAATCTTGTGTGTATGACGATTTTTATATCCTTGGAAGTATATCTTCAAAATTCATGTGAAGAAATTGGGCAGATTATTTTATATTGTTTGGTTCCATATTTAGTATGTATGGTTAGCATGTTGCGCTTGATTCGGCTGTGCAAAAGGGAAAATATACAAATATGTACGGTTTTAGCACTTAGTTCCTGTGTGCTTTGGGGTATTTTGGCAAAAACGATGCCGTGGCTATATGATACATCTGCTTTTGGTATATGGATTGTTGCATTTTTATTTTTTGCAGTGTTTTTCATAAAAGAAATTCATTTTATTATAACTATCAGAAAGAAAGGGAAAATGTATGGAATTATCACTTGACAGATTGACAAAGCATTATGGCAGCAAAATAGCCGTTGACCAGGTCAGTGCAACCTTAGAACCGGGGGTATATGGCCTTTTGGGAGCGAATGGTGCAGGAAAGACAACACTGATGCGAATGATGTGTGCTATTTTGGAATCGACTTCCGGGGAGGTGCTTTTAGATGGGAATGATGTGATTTCTATGGGAGAAGATTATAGAAATGTATTAGGCTATCTTCCACAGGATTTTGGGTACTATCCTAATTATACTGCTCTGGAATTTTTGATGTATGTTTCTGCCCTTAAGGGAATACCAAAGAAAATTGCTAAAAAGCGGGCGAGACAATTATTGGAGGAAGTAGGATTAAGTCATGTGGCTGATAAGAAAGTAAAGACTTTTTCAGGCGGCATGAAACAGAGAGTCGGAATTGCACAGGCGTTACTGAACAATCCGGACATCTTGATATTAGATGAGCCAACAGCCGGATTAGACCCAAAAGAAAGAGTGCGGTTTCGTAATCTGCTATCTGACTATGCCGGGGATAAAATTGTTATTTTGTCAACACATATCGTTTCTGATATTGAAGCAATAGCGGATGAAGTTCTGTTTATGAAGCAAGGGAAAATCGTATTACATGGTACTGTACCAGAACTGGTTCAGAAGGCAGATGGAAAAGTATGGGAACTGGAAGTATCTTCAGCAGAAGCAAAAAAATGGCAGACAAAATCAACAGTTGCAAATTTAAGGCATGAGGGAAAACGGGTGGTACTTCGTATTATTTCAGACGATAAGCCAAGTGAGGAAGCTGTTTTGTGCGAAGCCACATTAGAAGATTTATATTTATATTATTTTCCAACAGAGGAAGGAGTGCATCAATAATGGAATTATTTTTGTTAGAGCATAAAAAGCTATGGCGTAAAACGAGTACCAAAATAAGCGTGTTTCTATGTTTTCTATATCTTGTAGTTTTTGGAAGCATACTTTCGTTTCAATGGTTCAGTTTTGGAAGTTCTGATGACTATACAAGTGCTTTTGGAAATAACTTTGATGGGTATGACATGATAAGGAAAAGCCAGGAATATTCCCTTATGTTTGGCGGGGAACTGACGGATCAGAGCCTGCAGAAGATGGTTGGTGATTATCAGGATATTGGAGCTGCCGGTGTTGACAGGGAACTGGAAAAGACGGATATGCATATCATTAATAGCTGGTTAGGAACCTTATATCCGGAATTTTTGGACACAGGGAGCTATAAGACAATGATGAACTATGTGGAACCGGGAATATTAACAGGATTTTATGAAAGAAGGCAAAATATCATTGAAGACTTCCTGGAAAATAATGGTCAAAACGGGGATGAAAAAGAATATCTTTTGCAGATAAATGCAAAGGTAAAAGAGCCGTTTCGATACGAATGGACAGAAGGCTGGTCAAATCTTCTTGGAAGTATAGTTCCAGATATGGGCGTTGTAATGGCGCTGTTCCTTGCGATTGTTTTGTCATCATTATTTGCGGGAGAGTGGTACAATAATACAAGTTCATTGCTCTTAACGACAAAAAATGGATGGAAAAAAATTGCTTTTGCAAAAATAGGCGTAGGTTTGTCCTTTACGGCAGAATTTTTTGCAATTCTAACCGCAGGAAACCTTGTGTCACAGATTTTCTTTTTGGGCACTGCCGGATGGGATATGCCGATCCAGACAATCAAACTGATTGCCATTGCACCTATGAATATGCTGCAGGCAGAAATTTATGAATATGCATTTGTTTTTTTAGGGGTAATCGGATTTGCGGGAGTGGTCATGTTTATATCAGCTAAAACGAGGAGCAATGTATTGGCTTTATTGTTCAGTCTGGCAGTTGTATATGGACCGATGATGATTGCTGAGTATCTGCCGTATGGGGTGCAGAAGGCATTGGACTTAATTCCCTTAGTGGGAAGTGGAGCTGATATTTTCCGTACAAATACATTTTGCGTTCTTGGTAAATATGTGTGGTCACCATATTTGCTGATTGCTGTTCCGATTTTGGTCGGTGTTTTGTGTCTGCCGTTTGCGGTTAAAAGTTGGTCAAGACGGTTGAGGGTTTGATAGAAAATGGCCAAAAAGAGAAATTCAAGAAAAAATACCAGAAGAAAATACTGGAAAGTGATTCCAATTCTGTTTTTGATATATTTTTCAGTTGGCGTAATACAAAACAGGGATTCTATACTTCCCTTTCTCTTAGAGCGCATTGGGGTGAACGATGATTCACATAGCATTCCTGTTTCAGAAGAATGGAATTTAATTGTGGTAAATCGTTGGAATGAGATACCGGAGGATTTTTCCATATCATTAACAGAGTTGTCAAACGGTCAAAGTGTAGACAGCAGGATATGTTCATCGTAAAAATCTAAAAAATCCTCGAACAACTCCAAATCCAATGAATTGCACCATTTTTCCCTGTCAAGGTTTTGATATATATAATTAGCTTTATCCTCCGAAAACCGTTCCCTGTTTTCCTCTGTGTTATAGTCATAGTCAAGCGTTTTGAGCCATTCATCAAATTTCGCATTAAACTCATTGCGATATGTGTCGTCATTGAAATAGTTATGTCCTTTATTCTCAAGAGGAATAAAGCTAAATCGGGTATCGTCCTTGTATTTTTCGTAATAAATTTCGTAACCGTATTCGGCTGGAACAACTTCATCATCAAAGCTATGTACAATCATAACAGCGGCATTGCTTTTTGAGAAGCCATCCAACGCAGTATTTGAGGCATACCCGCCATATTGAATCCTCTCATGCAGTTTCACAAATGGTAACATCAAATAAATACCATTTCCTACCTGTTTTTTTCCCCCGACTTCAAACAGATTCGGTGAAGCGTTAAAACTCGAACACGCTATAACGGCTTTTACTTCGGGGTGGTATGTAAGCACACTGCAAACACTGTAGCCGCCCCAGCTATGCCCGAATAAAACGATTGGCAGACTTGGGAATTTCCCGCTTTCTTCCACAAATGTAATTGCATAGTCAAGGTCAATTACTCCCTGTGGAAGCCCTCCGACTCCCTCACCCTCGCTTTCATCATTTCCCGTAGCGTCATAGGAGAAAACATAATATCCATGACAGGCAAAATAATTCACACAATCCATATATGAATTATGTCCACCTCCACCAAAGCCATGTGCCATTACAACGATACCACGCTGGTTTTCTCCCGAACTATACATATATCCCGCCAGTTTCTGCCCCTCGTTGGAACTAAACTCATATTTCGTGCGGTGCAATCCGTCAAAGTCATCAACATAGAGCATAAGCGGCTCATAGCTCTCAAATCGCTGGTTAAAATTCTCGTTATACACCATTACAGATAATATCCAATCGCCAGCAATTATTAGTACAGCCACGATAGCTAATACAATAGAGAGAATCTTTTTCTTTTTAGATTTCGGTTTCATTTTTTCATATCCTTCTCGATTTATTGTTTTGTCGGAAAATTCTGATTTACCATTATTATACACTTGTTTAAGCAAAATGAAATAAATATTTATGCATCATGTTCATCAAAACGGAACTGGAACATTCCTTACAAGTCTGTCGGCTCTGCGTCTATGCGTCTGAATCTTTGATGATATATTTGTTCTTCCCTACAAATGGAAATTTGAATTATCTTTTAACATAATTTTGATATGGCTTATCATTAAGTGATACTTTACAGCCTAACTTTTTAGCAAATACTTTCATGAACAATTTATTTAATGGACTTACTACATTGTTGAGAAAGATTTCTTTTTTAGAAAAATATTCTGGTTTAGCAAAGTCATTTACCGCTTCTTTATTAAAATAATTGTTTTGAGCATAATATTTCCCCATGTCATAAAAAGGTTCTATCATTTGTTTTCTCATTTTACTGCCTATAAAACTTACTGCAAACATACCACCTTTTAATAGGGTTCCGTTGTACTCACATCCTAATAAAGATGGTAATGTTTCTAAAAATGATTCACAACACCTTAATTGGGATGCCTCTGCAAACCCACTTTGTAATAAAAATCCTATTTTGGTATTACAATTTTGCTTTGGTTTTAATGTTTCTAAAAATTCTGCCATAATTCCGGGAATACACTCTACATATAATGGTAAAGCAAACAAAATATTATCATTTTCATAGAATTTTTCTCTAATACTTTCCCATTCATTTCTTTTATATAAATATAATGTTTCCGTTGTATTTCCATTATACTCATATCCTTTTTTTAATTCATCTAATATTTTATCTGTATTACTTTTTTCTTTCGCCCTCGGAGTACAACTAACAATTAATAAGTGCATTTAAAATTTCCTCCTCATTCTCAATATTGTATGTGCCAATCGATGTTCCGTCCAAATTTATCATAACTCTTTCAAGCCATTTTTCTAAAAATTCCCGATTCCCATTTCCTTTATATATTAACCCCATTTTATAATGTTTTTTATATCTAAGGTAATGCCTCATTTGTCCATTTTTAAATCGTAAATTCATTGTCAAAAGAGGTAATATTCTATCAAAAATATTTTTTAACTTATACGATACAAAGCCTAATCTTAAATCTGTTATAAAAACAACTTGTTTTGATTGCAAAAATTTGATAAGCAATCTTTCATAATCATCTTTTATAGTGCATATTCCCGGTGTTACAAGCCAACAACGATTACAACCTATGCAGCCTTTTATATACATGTCTTCTGCATAAATGACCTCAACATTATTTATGTTTTTTTGTATGCTTTCAATTATTTTTTTATTATATAAATCATCTTTCTTAAGTGTTGAAATAATTAAATTCATAATATCATCTCCCGTCC
>BLLT01000246.1 GCA_011958945.1 Lachnospiraceae bacterium
TGGCTCGTTGCTCGCGGGAATAAAAATTTATCATGATGCCCTCATCCACGGAATTAAAAATCCTGAAGAAGTTTATGAGCACCCATGTGGATGTGGACATGAACGTAAACCGTTCTTCTTATTTTACGCTCCACCTGGTCCTTCACCTGCTTTACGATGCTTATGTGGATTATATGGAATGCAGGGAAAAAGAGTAGTGCCTCGGTCATTTCGAGTTTTGTCAGCGTCAAAAGGGCCGTTAAACTAAACTGTTACGCATTGCCTCTTCAAATTCCCTGATACTGTTTACTTTTGCAGCCAGCTTGCACCATCTTTTCAGGACATCCATATCTTTCTGGTTTTGGATTAGCTTCTTAAGCCTCCTCGTAACCCTCCCGTATTCTTCCAGCAAGTCGATAAGAGCCTCTGCTTTTCCTTCTGCCTTTCCTTCTGCCTTCCCCTCTATTTTTCCCTTTGCCTTTCCCTCCTCAATAGCATCGTTATACCATTCGTCCATTGCCCTGCACATCTCTTCTCCTCCTCTTTTTTCCTGCATTTTGCTTTTTAATATTTTTTGTATATGCCTGGAACGCGTTATCTCGCCGAAAATATGCCATGATTCCTCATCCATGCTCCGACACCTTTCATTTTTTTCCACATATTCTATAAACTCCTGCTTCCTGTTCCGCATGCTGTAAAGTTCCAGAAAAGGGCGCAGTTCCGTCCTAAAATGTTCAAAATGCCTGAACTTCGATAAATCCAGGAAATGCAGCGGGTACTCCGGTACCAGCTTTCTCAGTTTCGCCCCTAAATCATTGTCTGCCCCAAAATCTATCATCCCGTGCAAGTTTTCTGGGCCGGACCATCCTCCTTCCCCCCAATAGACTACCAGGGTCACCACCGGGAACAGCCGGTCGCTTTCCTTAAACCGGTACATGCGGTCCCCTGCATTGCGGTATACCAATTCTCCGCCCTCTTTCCTGTACCTTTCATCCGCTTCTTCATTCCTTTTCCTAATGATTTTCATCTGGCGGCCATACTCCATCGCCTCCTCCTGCATCACACGGGCAGGCATCCCATAGTCAACCGTTTTCTGGTTCTCCACCACGAAAAGGGCAAAGCGCTGTCCGCCGCAATTCTGTTTCATGACAACATCCCTGTGCTTTTCCGTAATAATCCCTTTGCCTGTATGAATCAGCGAAGGGGATACATCCTCCAGTTCCTCCGCCTTTATCATCTGTTTCCCACGAAACAGGCCTCCGTTCCACAAATCCGCATACCTCCTGGCATCCTGGAGATATTCCTTAAGCAAAATATCCTCTCTTCCCATCTTACCTCCTTGGCAGGAAGCGCCATGGTGAGTATGCCAAATACGAGCCCCCTGCCTTATTCTTTGTTTTGGAATATAAGCACGATTTCGTCCGGCTTCCCAGTTAACATCTTCAAATCTTCAAAATATCTGCACGAAACTCTTTGAGGGATGATGTACCAAGATAATAGATTCAACTCATAGAATTGTAATAGACTAATTGAAATATGTGCTTAGAAAAAAGCATACCACAAACGCCTGTGATTGTCCATTCTTTTCGTAGATTTATCAAAGGAAAATGTAACAGTTCAGCAGATTCAATCAAAATTTCCTCTTGACAAAAAAGCGCATATAATATATAGTTAATTTCAACACAAATAAATACATATTAAAAAGGTTTGTTACTCTTTGAGGCTTTACCTAAACACGACATTTGATGTCTGTTTTGTAGTGCTTTGAAGGGTTTTTTATTTTACCTAAAATACATATTTAAATCAGGAGATGAAGAAGGAGCGGACATGAAAATAATTAAAAATATTAATAACAATGTTTCTATATGTATAACCAGCTCCGGCATCGAAGTAATTGCCTTCGGCAAGGGCATCGGCTTTAAGAAACCGCCTTATGAAATCGAACTGAGCAGGATAGAGCGGACATTCTATGATGTGGACGAGATGTACATCCCCATGATTAACGATATTCCGGAACATATACTGGATATATCTGCACAAATAGTAGACTATGCCAAAAATATCCTGGATTGTCCTATAAGTGCCAATATGGTTTTCATTCTGGCGGATCATATCAATTTTGCCATAAAACGAGCAAGGGATAATATTCAAGTACAATTGCCCATATTATACGATATTGAACACTTATTTGAAAAAGAAATGAAAATAGGGAAACATGCCTTGCACCTGATATATAAAAAATCAAAAGTCTATCTGCCAAAGGAGGAGGCCGCCTGTATCGCTTTGCACTTTATTAACAAAGATGGGGTGAAAGGAAATAATCCGGCGAAAAGACAAGATGAACAAATTATTGAGGAGATCACAAAAATTATCGAAAAATTTTTTGACACTTCCATCGATAGGGAGGAATTTAATTATTCCCGTTTCGCAATGCATATCAGATATCTGATACGAAGAGGGGAAAACAACGAACTAATTAAAAATGAGAATCCGGACTTATACGAATCTTTAAGCCAATCCCTTCCGGAAATCAGGAACTGTATCATACAAATCAGCGAATACCTGAAGAAAGCTCTGGGATATGAATTAACTGACGAAGAGCATATGTATTTAATGCTTCATACCAACCGGCTTTGCGGCCGGGAAGACTGCACAATGCCCAAACATTGATACGGCGGACTACCTAATGGCAAATACAATGTAAGTGCGCGCATACATTGACTGCATAAATAATACACACAATATTGGTTTGCGTCAGCATGGCATCCGCAAACCTGATGAACTCATATAAACGAGCTCAAATATATTTAAGAACCAAAGACCATGCAGAAATGAGGAAATCTATGAAAAGGACACCCAAAAAGAATTACGATGAACTAAGCCGTCAGATTTTAGAGGAAATCGGCGGCAAGGATAATATCATTAATTGTGCCCACTGCATTACCCGTTTACGGCTGAACTTAAAGGACAAGGGTCTGGCAAATCTGGAACGTATCAAGTCACTATCCGTAGCGGGAGTCCAGTTTACCGGAGACCAGCTGCAAATTATTATTGGAAATGAGATCAATGAAGTATATGATGCTTTCATCCATACTGCTGGCCTGGAAAGGGAAGCCGTGGTGGAAGAAAACTTAGATGGGGAAAGCAGCAGAAAAAATCTAACTGTGAAAAATATTTTTTCTTCCGTCATTGACGGTATTGTAGGATGTGTCATCCCCCTGCTCCCCATACTGATCGCTTCAGGTATTATCAAGGCGATTGTTTTAATATTACAACAGGCCCACATTGCTGCAGCAGATTCACCCACATGCCTTACCTTAAATTTTGTTGCTGATGCCGCATTTTATTTCATGCCAGTAATTGTAGGCGGGTTCGCTGCCAAAAAGTTCGGAGCCAACACTGCACTGGGTGCAATGCTGGGAGCTTCTTTAATCCACCCTACCTTTGTTTCCATGGTTGGAGAGGGTACATCACTCAGCGTTTTCGGTATCCCCGTTTATCCTGCGGGATACAGCAGCACCATTGTGCCCATCATTTTATCAGTCTGGGTTATGAGTTACATAGAAAAATTCATTTCCAGACATAGCCCGAAGGCATTGCGTTCCCTTATCGAGCCGGTTGTCACTTTGCTGGTTATGATACCGCTCACCTTTTGCCTTCTGGCACCGGTAGGGGCGATGCTTTCCACCGGGTTTGCCAATGCACTTACATGGCTCTACTCCCACTTTGGCTTTATTACGGTTGCTTTATTCTCCGCTGCCATCCCTTGGGTTGTTATGTGCGGAATGCATGTAGGCACGGTACCTATTGCCATTGCTGCAATTGCTGCCACCGGGATTGACCGGCTGATGATGCCCTGCTTTTTCCTTTCCAATTTTGCCCAAGGAACAGCATGTCTTGCTGTAGCTATCAAAACCAAAGACGCAAATTTGAAATCCTTTGCATTCACCAGTGCCTTTTCCAATATCGTTCCCGGCATTTCCGAGCCCGGCATGTACGGAATCACCCTTCGGTACAAAACACCGATGTGGGGGGCAATGATAGGAGCCGCAGCGGGAGGGTTGTACTTCGGTATCACCGGAACCGGTTCCCTTACTTTCTTAGCCCCTAATATCTTTGCATTTGCCGGGTATATAGGCAGTGGGGAATATGCGGGCAACTTTACGAATGCCGTTATCGGAGTGATAATCGCATTGGCCGTATCCTTTATAGCAACTATGGCTCTCTATAAACCAGAAAGCCAGTAATCTTTGAATAAAAATATAACATTATAGGAAGGAATTTATTATGGCAAAATTTACAGAAAACTTTTTATGGGGCGGGGCAACCTCGGCTTCCCAGTATGAGGGAGGCTGCCTGGAGGGAGGAAGGGGATTATCCCACATGGACTATATCCGGCGTGTAGAAAAAGAAGATAAAGTTAAAGTATTTCCTATCAACGTCACCGCCGCAATGCTGGATGAGCATAAGAAACATGAAGATGATTACAATTTCGCATTCCGCAGAGGCTCTGATTTTTATCACAGATACAAAGAAGATATAGCCCTGCTTGGAGAAATGGGATTTAAAACGTTCCGGATGAGCATTTCCTGGAGTCGCCTGTTCCCTACCGGGCTGGAGGAAAAGCCTTGCACAGACGGAGTTGCTTTTTACCATAATGTATTTGACGAATGTCATAAATATGGAATTGAGCCGCTCGTCACAATGATACACTACGATATCCCCATCTATTTAACCGAAACTCTGAACGGATGGGAAAGCCCAAAATTAATAGACTATTTCCTCCATTATACAAAATTTATCATTGACGAGTACAAGGATGAGGTGAAATATTGGATTACTTTTAACGAAATCAATATGGTTATGAATTCTTCCTATTTAGGTGGCGGAATGCTGGTCGAAAAATCTGACAAAACGGCGGAGTCCTGTATCCATCAGGCATTGCACCATCAGTTCATCGCCAGCGCATTAACAGCAAAATATTTCCATGAACATGCAAAGTCTTCCATGGTAGGCAACATGATTGCAAGGCTTCAAAATTATGCATACACCTGTAACTCTGCGGACGTGCTGGCTGCCCAGCAGCAGAACCAGTTCAATTTCTTCCCTACAGATGTTCAGGTAAAGGGATACTACCCTTCTTCCATATTAAATTACTACAAGAAACAGAATATTGAAATAGACTGGTATCCGGGCTACGAAAAAATATTGCGGGAAGGAACCGTAGATTTCGCGGCCATCAGTTACTACCACACGGCAGTTATCAGCGCGGAGGAAGATAAAAAAGAACCCATTGGGGCTTTTATCCGAAATCTAAAAAACCCTTATAATAAAATTACGGACTGGGGCTGGGGCATAGATCCTACCGGGCTGAGGATTACATTAAATGATATGAATGACAGATATGGCGTGCCCATCTTTATAGTAGAAAACGGACTGGGGGCACATGATGAACTGACTAAGGATGGAAAAGTCCATGATGCCTACCGCATCGACTATTTAAGGGAGCATATCAAAGCCATTGGCGATGCCATTGATGACGGATGCCAGGTTATGGGGTATACCCCTTGGGGATGTATTGATTTGGTAAGCTGCGGCGACTGCCAGATGACAAAGCGCTATGGATTTGTCTACGTAGATGCGGACGACCAGGGGAACGGCAGCTATGACAGATACCGCAAAGATAGTTTTTACTGGTATCAGAAGGTGATTCGGAGCAATGGGGAGGATTTATAATCAAATACTCCACTGCAAAGCCAACAGATTATAATGGAACTTTGAAGAAATTATGATTTTTGTTAGATAAACGGAAAACTAAAAAGGCGTTATGCAAGGGGTTTTGGTGATTGCATAGCGCTTTTTTATTCTCAAAGGAGTTCCTTCATTGTTTTTGTCACTTAGCAAAATAGGAATCCCATTGCAGTCCATCGCCCAGCACAGCAAAAGGCATTGACAGCCGTTTCGCCGCCAATACCCATCCATCTTAATTATTATTTACCGTATCAATCTCCCATGATAGCATTTCAGAAGTTTCATCATTAATAGATTTTGCTTTCTCATAAATTTCTTCCTCCCTCCGCTTGGTCTTGCTTTGTTGTCTGTTATGCTGTCGGCTCTCGTTCTAAAGTTCCCTCGCAAGGTTCTCAATACTGAAAACAGAGCGTAATCAAGTAGAGAAGATTTTCTCCCTACTCGCAGCGCAGCCCGCACGCTGCCTTGACAGCAAACTTCCATATGCGGGCCTGCACATAAAAAGCCTCCTGCGGAATCATCTAACAGTTTTATTTTACCAGAAATGAACACTCAATTCTATGATGTTGGGGTCAAAAGGTATTTTGAC
>BLLT01000247.1 GCA_011958945.1 Lachnospiraceae bacterium
CGGCAAAAGGCCGGATTCCTTGTCGCATTTACATATTGGTACGGGCTTTTTTAAAAGTCCTGGGCTGAACTGTTACAGCGGCCTTTCAAAACTGCATCTTCGGAATTTACCCGGACTCTTTATCCCATAGCCTTTGCAGCAGCATAATAAAAATCAAGAAAAACAAGGCACAAACCACTGCTGCCGCTGCCATTTTATCCAAATCCAGATTGACAAACCAATTGTTGAACAGATGCTGCAGCATATATATGCTGTCATGGGGATAGGAGCCTGCCACCAGATAAGCTTCCCTGTATATTTTAAAGGAATTTAGAAAAGAAATTACTACAATCGTGTAAAGGCTGCCTTTCAGGTTCGGAAGCATCACATACCAGAATCTTTGCAGCCTGCCCGCACCGTCCACCTGCGCGGCCTCCATCATTTCCCCATTCACCCCCATAATCCCTGCCAGCCAGAGCACCACCGTATACCCCAGATTTTTCCAAATATAAGTTCCTGCCAGCACATAAAATGCAGCGCCGCTCCCTATATAATCCACGGCCGCCCTATCCCCGGCAAAGAGCCCGGCCTGCTCCAGCCACCTGTTTAGAAATCCTTTTTCATAAAAAATCATTTTCCATACTACCGCCACCGTGGCGGTGGGCATTGCCAGCGGGAACAGATAAAAAGATTTCACCGTCTGCATATGCCGTATGCTGCCCATCGCTAATGCGATGGCCAGCCCCAGCGCCACCATCAAGGGGATACAAAACACGGTAAAACGAAGTGTATTTTTTACCGCCAGCAAAAAAGCGCTGTTAGCAAATATCGTCCTGTAATTCTGAATCCCTGCCCCTTCCTTCGTAACCGCCGTCATAAACGAACGCCTCACCACATCCCCAAACGGAAGGAGCACGAAGAAAAACACCCCTATAAAGCTTGGCGCAAGAAAATATATCCTTGCCTTCATCCTTTTCATTTTCAACCTTCCTCTTCATGCGCCTTTGGCAGCGCAAACAATCCGTGTGTGAAACTTTAGAATACTTATTCCGACATATAAATCGCTATCTTCTGCACCACTTCTTTTGTGCCTTCCTGCGCCGATATTTCTCCCTGCAGTACCTTTGTACCGGCAGCACATACTGCATTTTCCAAAACCGAATCCTTTATATATGGGGTATTGCCATCCGTAATCGTCTTCATGAGAAGCTCTATCTCCTCTTCCGAAGCGGGATAAATGTCCAGCCCTATATAGCTATTGTCATCTGCGGAGGACACACCCATAGCACCATAGCTGCCCCCGTCTTCCGTGGCGTTTATCAGGAATCTTTCCTTACATTTTTCCTTCCCCACCGGCATACCTCTCCATCCTTCGCCATCCAGCATTTCCTCTAAAAGTTCTGCGGCGATGTCCTGATGTTTGGATGTACTGCTAATGCCTATCAGGCTGTCCGGAACGAATACGCCTTTAGCCTGCCCGCTGTAAGCCCTGAACCCGCTGTCCGTCTTTCCCTTTATTTTGAAGCAGGAAATCATCGTATCGAAAGAAAAGCTGTCGCTAATCACACCGGCCACGAATTCCTGGCTGCCCGTCAGAAAATCAAGCATCCGGTTTCCTGCATCAAACTGGTTTTCCCTGATTTCCGCTTCCGACATCCCGGCTTCCTTCATTTCTTCCACCCAAGTTTCATACTCTTCTTCCAAATCTTCATTAATCCCCATGCTTTCCGCATCCCATATCCGTTTCGCCAGCCCGTAAAATTCCGTCAGTGCATCCTCATTTATCTTGCCGTCATCCCTCTTCCACGCAGGGGCACAAGCAGGCAAAAGTTTATTGATCAACTCTTCCTCGCTTCTTGCGCCGAAAATCATGCCTTCTGCGCCCGCTTCCCGGTAGCCTTCCACCATTTGGGCAATTTCCTCCAGACCGTCCATCTTTTCTATATCATCCTTCTTCCCCACCAGAACGGACGTCTGAAACTGGACGGGCACCACAAAAGTTCCTTCCGGTTTCCGGAAAGCATTAATAATATTCGTAAAATATTTATCCTCGCCTTTCCCTTCCAAATATGGGGTCAAATCCATCAGTACCCCTTTTTCCACATAAGAATCCATGGGCATATCGTCTAGCAAAAAGAAATCCGGCCCCTTCCCCGCTGCTATTTCCGTATTCAGCTTTTTCAAGGCATCTTCCCTGGTAGCTGCCCCGCTTTCGCTTATTCCAATGTCGTATCGAATATACACCTCCGGGTGCGCGGACTGGTAGGTGGAAATCGCTGTCCGCAGCAGGCCGTTTTCTGTCAGGCTGTATGCCCTTAGCTGTATTTCCGGTACCGCAGGTGTGTTGGGGTCATAGGTATACCGCATCAATTCCCCGTTGCCATATAGAATCAAAAATACATCATCCTCCAACAACACACCGCCGGTCATGCCATAAGAGGGATTCCCCATGGAATTGAGCGAACCGTCCGCTACCTGTTCCACCAGATTCCCTCCGATGATATGACGGTAAATTCCTTTTTCAAAGGCAAAATACAGGATTCCGTCCTCTCCGGGCATCAGCAAAAGGGGCTGTATCCCAGCGGTAGCGTATGTCAGGCTATCCCCCTGTTCGCCCAGAAAATCATCCAGCGCCTCATCTTCCACAATTTCCCATGTATCCATGTCCGCAATGGTAACCCCGTCCCGGTTCACCATCATCAGCCTGCCGTCCTTCGCCGCCATATGCTGTACCCAGCCGGACAACTCCATTACCTCTTTCCCGCTGCCCGTATTTCTGTCCACCTCATACACTTTTCCTCCCAGAGCCGATCCAAACAACCTGCCATCCTCAGAAAACACAAAGTTATTGACATATTCCGACCCCTGATACGGAATTTCCACCTCCATGAAATCCCCTTCCGGTGTCACAATCCCGTATTTCGCATGGATGGAAAAATCCATCGTCAGCATATCCGCGCCGTCTTCCCCTTCTTTATCCGATACGTTATCCTCTTCCTCAGCATTGCCTTCCGTATCTATTCCGCCGTTTTCCGCTTCTTCTCCAGTACCTTCATCTTCTCCCCCTGTCTCTTCTTCCGTATCCGTACTGCCGCTTTCCGCCCCTGCGCCGGCACTTCCTTCTTCTCTTCCTGTCTCCTCTTCCGTATCCGTACTGCCGCTTTCCGCCCCTTTGTCGGCGCTCCCTTCTGACCCATCTTCCCCTTGCGGCTCATAAATCACGGCCATATACCCGTCCTTAGCCACCGCAACATTCATTATCCAGTTCGCAGCGCTCAGTTCCTCAAACCAGGCCATCTCTTCCCATTCCCAGGAGACCCCGTTATCCCCGGAGACCCATTTTCCGGAATACGTGCTCACGATCACCAGCTTCCCGTCCTCCATCCGCTGGATTGTGCTGCCCACATTCAATACATCTTTCAAAGAATCGTCCATCGTTTCTAAATAACGCCCCATCACATCCGATGAACTTTCCGCTTTATCCCCCTGATTCCCCTCTCCTATATTCCCGTTTCCTTCTTCCGCATTTTCTCCGCCGGCCCTTTTACTGCCGTCTCCATCCCAATCATTTCCGCCTTGCCCGCAGCCGGCCATACTGCCCATCCCCGCCAGCAGGGCCGCGGCCAGCAGCCACGCTGCAATTCTCTTCCCGATTTTTCTTCCTTTTCCGATTGTTCCTGTCTTTCCTGCTTTTTGCACAAATATTCTCCTTTCCAATGGGCATAGCCCCGTTCTTATTCCGCCATATAAATCGCTGTCTTCTGCATCACTTCTTCTGCCCCGGCCAAAGGGCTCATTTCCCCACGCAGCACCCTTACTCCTACTTCTGCAGCAGCATCTTCCAGTACAGCTTCCCTCACATAGGGAACTCTGGCTTCTTTTACTAATTTTTCCAAATACTGAATATCCTCTTCCGATGACTGGTATAGATCCAAAGTATAGGAAAGGCTTCCATCTGACTCGGCCCCGCCCATGGTGGCATAAGGCCCCCCGTCCTCTGTAACATGTTCCCGCATGTTTTCGTTCCACTGGGCTTTATTCACTGCCATCCCCTCCCAGCTATGGTTATCCAGCATGGCCTCCAATAGCAACGCTGCCATTTCCTGATTCTTTGATGTCCGGTTAATCCCCATCAGGCTGCCCGGCACGAATACATCCTTCGCCTGCCCTTTATATGCGGCAAAACTATTTTCTTCTTCCCCCATTTCCTTAATCACCGAGGTAACAACGTCCACCCCGCTGTCATACATTAAAATACCGGCAGCCAATACCTTCTCTCCCCGCATCATCCCTAACATCTTATTGCTTACCGAGGAATTCGCTTCCCTGATGCTATCTTCCGAAAACCCTGATGTCCTCATATCTTCCAGCCATTTTACATATTCCTCCCGTTCTTCCTCGCCAAGCCCTGCACTCTCCGCATCCCATATCCTCTTTGCCAATGTATAGAACTGAGCCAGCATCTCTTTATCCGTTTTCCCTTCTTCCCCTTTCCAGGCCGGTGCACAGACAGGCATCAATATATCCAGCATTTCTTCCTCACTTCTGCTCCCCAGAATCGGCCCGTCCGGGTTTTCCTCCCGATATGCTTCCATCACCCCGGCCATGGATTCCAAATCCGATATTTTTTCCACCCATTCTTTTTTTCCGCCCAGCAGTACCAGCCGGAACTGGGCCGGTATTACATAAGTTTCTTCCCCTTTCTGGAATGCACGAAGCACATTGGTATAATACTGTTCTTCTGTTTTAGTTTCCAGATAAGGCGTCAAATCCGCCAAAACCCCTTTTTCCACGTATGAGTCCACCGGCATCCCGTCCAGAAGAAGAAAATCCGGCCCTTTCCCCGCCGCAATCTCCGTATTCAATTTTTTCAGCGCATCTTCCCTGGTAATGGCAGAGTTTTCGCCCATTCCTATTTCATACTCCACATATACCTCCGGATGATCCGCCTGGAACGCGGCAATCGCTGTTTTCAACTGCTGGTTCTCCCTTAAGCTGTACGCCTCCAGCTTCACATCCGGCACTGCCGGGATATTGGGGTCATAAACGTACCGCATCAGCATACCGCCGGAGAATACTATCAAAAATTCATCATTTTCCAGAAAAATCCCATCCGTCATCCCATAGGAAGGGTCAATCAGGGAGGTAAGATTCCCGTCCATCACCTGTTCCATCACATTTCCGCCAATGACATGGCGATAAATCCCTTTATCAAAAACAAGGTATAGTGCCCCGTCGCCATCCGGCACGAGCAGCAAGGGCTGTATCCCTTCGCTGGCAAAATTCACATGTTCGCCGATTTGTTCTTTTATAAAATTATCCAGCACTTCATCCCGTACCACTTCCAAACTTCCTAAATCCACAATTGTGATACCATCTCCATGCACTAACATCAGCTGATTGTTGCTTTCCACCATGTAATACGCTGTCGCAGACAATTGCGCCACTTCTTCATAATCCCCTGTCTCCCTGTCTATTTCATATACCTTGCCGCCCAAAGCCGCACCAAACAGCCTGCCGTCTTCGGCAAAACTTAAAGCATGCACATATTCCATATCCTTATAAGGAATTTCGATTTGCGTAAAAGTGCCGTCCGGCGCCGCTATCCCATACTTTGGATGGAAAGAATACTCCGAGTCCTCCTCCCCTCCTTCTTCGCTTCCACCGCCCGCATAAATCACCGCAATATACCCATCCCCAGACATGGCAGCATTCATAATCCATACATCGTCCGCCCGCATTTCCTCATGCCATGGCATTTTTTCCTTTTCCCACGTGGCACCGCCATCCGCGGACACCCATTTTCCTGCATTCCCCGACATAATGGCCAGTTTTCCGTCATCCATACAGGCAATCCTGCTTCCTGTGTCCAGCTGGCCCTTTAAAGCCTCGTTGGAATGCTCCAGGTAACGCCCCATCACCTTTCCGTTGTCCGCGTCTTCCGTCTTTTCTCCCGTATCCTCCTTATCCCCCCGCTCTTCTGTTCCTTTCGAGCTTTCTATATTTTCCCCGCCCTCTCCCGAGCCTTTATCACCTTGTGCCGTTCCGCAGCCCATAATACCTGCTATACTTAACAGCATAGCGACTATCAAAATCCACGAGACTGCTTTTTCCCATTTTCCGCTCCCGGCCCTTTTCATTCTGTTCTTATTTTTATACTTGTTCATATCCATACTCCTCTGCTTTTATTGCTGCATACTGCCTGTTATATGCTGTGCACCTACATATAACGCGGCATACCGCTTTATGTATGCTGTGCCATGCGTCTTTACATGCCCGGCATGCGTCTTTACATGCCCGGCATGCGTCTTTACATGCCTG
>BLLT01000248.1 GCA_011958945.1 Lachnospiraceae bacterium
GTGTCTGTGCGGCATCCACAAACTTGATTATGTGCCAAATGCCATGAAGAAATGAGGAAAATCATGAAACTACAGGAAATACAACTTACTTTGATTGACCAACAGATATTAAACAGTTACTGTGCTATTTTAGAAGGACTGGCAGATTATTTGGGGTCCGGATATGAGATTGTTTTACATAGGCTGGATAATTTTGAACATTCTGTAATCAATATAGTCCATGGAGAATATACAGGCAGGAAAATAGGAGCGCCCATCACTAATAAAGCATTGGAAATGCTGAAGAAGTTCAATGAAACGGGAAATTCCAGTGACACATATTATTCAGCAAATACAAAGGGAGAACCTTTAAAAAGTACAACGATTGCCATCAGAGGAGAAAATAATCGGATTATCGGACTATTGTGTATGAATTATTATATGAATACAAGTTTTTATGAGTTTATCAATAATTTTACACTTTCTCAGACTCCTAATATGGAGAGTAGCCCGGCTGTGGAAACCTTTGCATCTAATGTGGATGATATGATTTTGTCAACTTTGGAACATGCCAGACATCAGATATACAATGATTCATCAATCCTTTCTTCCAATAAAAATAAAGCAATCATCAATTTATTGTATGAAAAGGGTATTTTCCAGATAAAAGATGCAGTGCCTAAAGTTGCAGATTTATTGGGGATATCAAAAAATACTGTATATATGCATTTGAGGAATTGCTCCAATACATAGTTAAAGATATTTTGGAGAAGAATAATATAAAAGAGATATGTGTGAGGTTTCCTGTGATGGTATCATAGGAAGCCTTAAATTTTTGGAAAAAGTGGGTTATAATTTTTGCATAATAAAAAAAATATTATTAAAATAATAAAAATAATACTATTGAATAAATTAAAATAATGTGATATAGTATAATTACATAACAAATGAGATTAAAATTTTACAGGAAAGGAGGTTTGAGATTAAAAATTTTCAATCCGGAGTTTGTGTATGCACGGCATCCCAAACTCTATTATGCAGAAAAAGCCGTGCGGAAATGGAGTAAAATATGAAAAACATAATTTCAACTGCTGCGGCTCCGGCCGCGATAGGACCTTATTCACAAGCAACTTTAACCAATGGTTTTCTTTTCGTTTCAGGTCAGATACCCGTTGATCCAGGGAGCGGAAATATTGAGTGCGATGATATTAAAGGACAGGCAGTGCAGTCGTTACGCAATATGGAAAGTATCTTAAAAGAGGCTGGATATACAATAGAAGATGTTGTGAAAACGACCTGCTTTATTACGGACATGAAAAATTTTGCAGAATTTAACGAGGTTTATGGTACATTTTTTAAAGAGAATTGTCCAGCCAGATCTTGTGTTGCTGTAAAGGAGTTGCCTAAAAATGCTCTTTGTGAGCTGGAAGCAATTGCATACAAATAATAAGGAGAGAAGATATGAAGATATTACTGATGTGTGGGGCGGGGGCGTCTAGCGGGTTTATGGCGCAGGCTATGCGCAAAGCGGCGAAAGCCCAAAATATGGAAGATATTGAAATTATTGCCAGAAGTGATGCCGAAATGATGAATAATCTGAAAGGAACAGATCTAATCATGTTTGGTCCGCATCTGGAATATAAAAAAGATGCTCTGGAAAATGATTTGAAATCATATAATATTCCGTTCGCTTTTATTGATAAAGACGCTTATGGTTCCATTGATGGCGAAGCAACTTTGAAGCAGGCTCTCGGTGTTCTAAAGGACATACCGACCGGGGAAAAAGCGGTAAGCAATACAAAAAAAGCCAAGGAGGCCCCGAAACAGGAAAAGGCGGAATCGCAGAAGGGATTTATGGGGTGGATTGCAAATTCACTGGCACCAAAATTAAATAAGCTGACACAGAATATATATATCGGTGCGATACAGCAGTCTATCATGAGTATTTTACCGATGATTATGATTGGATCAGTCTCATCTATCGTGGGTGTGTTAAAAAGATTTTCCTTTTTAAGCTGGCTTCCGGATATTTCCATGCTCAATACCTTTTCATTTGGATTGATTGCAATATTCCTTGCGATTCTGGTTCCGATGAAAGTTTTGGAAAAGAAAGGAAATGAGAAACTGAAGATAGCAGCTATGCTGACCAGTGTGGCATTATTCTTTATTATTGCGCTGCCGGTGATGGATGGCGAAGCGGGAACGATCAATTTTGTAATGGATAAGATCGGAACAGGCGGTATGTTGACAGCCGTTGTAACGTCCGTATTTACGGCATGGATATTTAATATTGCTTCTAAACATTCTATTTTTAAGAAAGATACGGTAATGCCTGATATCGTAGTTACCTGGGTAGATGCTTTGATTCCGGTTACTGCCTGCCTGGTGATTGGGCTGGTTATCATGAATATCGGTTTTGACCTGCCGTTAGTTATCAGAAGCTTATTTGCTCCGATTTCTGCATTTGGGCAGAGTTGGTTTGGTATCGTTTTAATTTGTTTCTTAACCTGTTTCCTGTATTCCTTTGGATTTACATGGATTCTGTTCCCAATTGCTTGGGCAATCTGGATGGAAGGGATGGATGCTAATATGGCGGCAATAGCAGCCGGAAATGCGGCTACCAACATCAACTTGATGGAAACAGTTATGGGTATCACATATTTGGGTGGTCAGGGGTGCACTATGGCACTTGTAATCATGTGCATGAGGTCTAAAGTAAAGAGATTGAAAGCAATCGGGAAAGTTTGCATCTTCCCTGCCATATTTAACATAAATGAACCTATTGTTTTCGGGGCGCCGGTTGTATGGAATCCTATTTTGATGATTCCCTTGTGCCTGAATTCTATCGTGATCCCAACTATTCTGTATATAGTAATGAGAATCGGCCTGGTGCCTGTACCGGGTGCACCGATGCAGATGTGGTACTTGCCTAATATCATCCAGGGATATCTGGTGACCGGCAGTATAAGCGGCGTTATCTTGGTCATTGTTCTGTTTATTGTTTCTTACCTGATCTGGCAGCCGTTCTTTAAGGTATACGAGAAACAGCAGTATGAAGAAGAAAACGGTGGGGCAAAAGCACAGTAAAAATCTGGTATAAATGTGTAAAGAGAGGAGAATCCACAATGAATATGGAACATGCACAGGTTGCAATGCAGATTATCCTGCATGCAGGCGATGCCCGTACGGAAACGATGAATGCTTTGAGGGCTTTAAAAGAGTTTGATATTGAAAATGCAAAGGAACATCTTGCGGGCGCAAAGGAATACCTTGTAAAAGCACATAATGTTCAGACAAGTACACTTCAGGAGGAAGCTGAGGGAAAGGAAATAGAATACTCCATTTTGTTTTCCCATGCGCAGGATACCTGTATGACAGTATATAGTGAAGCGAATATTGCCGAACAATTGATTGATATCTGTGAAAAGATAGATGAACGCTTTAGAGCACTGGAGAAATAGCAACAGAAAGTGTATCTGTGGACTTTCAATTAAATATTGATAAAGGGGTATAAGCATGAATTACTTTGATAATAAAAATATTAATTTAGATGCACTTAAGAAAAAAGCCTTCAATTTCAGGTGGGCCGAAGTGCCAGAAGGCATGATTCCGCTCACAGCAGCAGATCCGGATTATCCCTGCGCACCTGCTATTAAGAAGGCAATGTCGGATTATATTGAAGACGGTTATTTTTCCTATACACCGAAATTGGGACTGGAAGAATTCAGAAATGCTTTTTCGGACTATGTGAAAGTCAGAAAAAAGGGAGAGATAGAAGCAAAAAATGTACTGCCAGTAGATAGTGCGGCCAGGGCAATGTATATCATAACAAAAGCTTTTCTAAAGCCCGGCGATGAGATGATCGTTTTTGATCCCTGTGATTTCCTGTTTAGGGAATCTTGCTTGGCGGCAGGCGCGGTGCCTGTGTATTACCCGGCTGCATTGGATGATGAAAACAGGAAAATGGACTTGTCAAAATTGGAAGAATATGTTACGGACAAGACAAAGATGCTTGGATTATGTAATCCCCATAACCCTTACGGTTTGGTTTACACGAAAGAGGAATTGGACTATATTATGTGTCTTTGTGAGAAGCACGATATTTTGATCATGAACGATGAAATCTGGTCTGATATCATATATCCGGATGCGGTATTTAACAGTATTTATTGTCTCGGGAATGAAAGATGCCGGCGTGTCCTGTCTGTATTTGGATTTTCAAAAAGCTTCGGGCTTGCAGGGCTGCGGATAGGATGTGTCTATACTTCTGACAGCAGTATGTTTGAACGGATTATCGAAGCGTCCGATGTCATGTCAACAGCAGGCGGTGCGGCATCCATTTCACAGGTAGCGGCAACAGCGGCAATGAATGATGGCAGAACATGGCTGGATGATTGTATAAAACATCTGACGGGCAACAGAGATTATGCGGTAAATTATATCAATGAAAATATTTCCGGGCTGTATGCCTATAAGCCGGAAGGTACTTATCTCTTGTATGTAAACATTAAGAAGCTGAATATTGTTGCCGTTGATTTTGTGGAATACCTGAAAAAGAATGTAAACCTGGCAATCATTCCTGGGGGGCATCAGTTTTTTGGGGAACAGTCGGAAGGATATGTGAGGATTTGCATTGCAACGAGCAGAGAAATACTGGAAGAGGGATTAAAAAGGTTAAAAGAAGGTGTGGCATGTTTTATAGAAGAGAGGGGATAACATATGAGTAAAACAAAATTTCCGGAAAACTTTTTATGGGGAGGTGCTACGGCTGCTTATCAGTGTGAAGGGGCCTGGGATAAAGACGGTAAAGGTTTTGCGGTTACGGATTTGCTGACTGCGGGAAGTAAAGAAGAACCGAGGAGATTTACGGAGAATTTTGAAAAGGATACTTATTATCCGGCTCAAAAAGCGATTGATTATTATCACCGTTACAAAGAAGATATTGCACTGTTTGCGGAGATGGGATTCAAAGTATACAGAATGTCCATATCATGGGCAAGAATCTTTCCAAATGGCGATGATGAGACCCCCAATGAAAAGGGGCTGGCGTTTTATCGGGATGTTTTGGAAGAATGTCAGAAATATCATATAGAACCGCTTGTGTCGATATCTCATCATGATGTGCCTTTGGCTTTGGCAAGGAAGCAGGATGGCTGGCTTGATAGGAATACAATTGATGCTTATGTAAGATACTGCGAAACGATTTTCCGTGAGTTCAACGGTCTTGTAAAATACTGGATCACATTCAATGAGATTAATATGACTATGAATTATTTTGGGGATATTTTCGGAGCAGGCATTTTATCAAACGGAACGACACTTTTAAATATAGCACATGCAGACGCAGATTCCTTGTTACCGGAGAAGATGACAAAGCGGTTCAAGGCGTTGCATCATCAGTTTATTGCCAGTGCAAAGGCCGTTAAACTGGGACATCAGATCAACTCTAAGTACAAAATAGGCTGTATGGTTGCAGCAGATGCTCATTACCCTTATTCCTGCAATCCGGTCAATGTGATTGCAGCCCAGAAAAGTATGAGAAGACTCTGGTATTGCGGAGACGTTCAGGTAAGGGGAGAGTATTCTTATTTTGCAAAACAGTATCTGAAGGAAAAAGGTGCAAGTCTGGAGGTAAGCGAGGAAGACAAAGCCATCTTAAAGGAAGGAACGGTAGACTTCTTCTCATTAAGTTATTATACATCCGGGTGTGAATCTGTGGATGAGAAGAAAGATATGACAGCCGGGAATTTCTCATTAGGGGCGGCAAATCCGTATTTGAAGAAATCTGACTGGGGCTGGGTATTTGATCCTCAGGGACTCCGGTGGGTGGTGAATGAAATCTATGGCAGATACCGGATTCCTGTATTTATTGCAGAAAACGGACTTGGAGCAATTGATACAGTAAGTGACGATGGCCGGATACATGATGAGTACCGCAGCGCTTATCTGGATGAGCATGTGAAGGCCATGCGTGATGCGATAGAAGACGGTGTGGATCTGTTCGGGTATACTTGGTGGGGGCCGATTGATCTGGTAAGCGCTTCCACTGGTGAGATGAAAAAGCGCTATGGCTTTATCTATGTGGATTGTGACAACGAAGGAAACGGAAGCCTGAACCGGATCAGAAAAGATTCTTTTTATCGCTATAAAGAAATTATCAGGACAAATGGTGAGTGCATTGAATAAAGAAAGATGGAAAGATATGAAGTTGTACTGCAAAGCGTACAGCGTTATTATGGATTGCCAAATATAAAAATATGGGTATTGTAAAACACTTGTGAATCAATGTCATTAAGTTAAACAAGGCT
>BLLT01000249.1 GCA_011958945.1 Lachnospiraceae bacterium
AGACACAAACTTGGGATTGAAAATTTTTAATTTTCAATCTTATGCCTATGCTCCTTCTGACCACTGCTTAAAATTGTACCGGATTGCTCTATGCACTATCGAGGTACTTCTACCATGATATATGCTTCCACAATATCCAGTTCCTGCATCTGGTCAAATCCTTCGAATACAAGGCCGCATTCAAAACCGGTCTTTACTTCCTTCACATCGTCTTTAAACCTCTTCAAGGAAGCCAGGGCGCCTTCATAAATCTGTTCGCCTTCCCTGGTAATACGAATCTTGCAGTCTCTCTTGAAAATACCGTCCAGTATATAGGAACCGGCAATATTCCCCACTGCTGAAGCCTTGAATATCTGGCGGACCTCCGCATGGCCAATTACCTTCTCCTCAAATACCGGATCCAGCATCCCCTTCATAGCGGCCTCCACATCTTCAATAGCCTGATAAATTACCTTATACAGCCTGATATCCACGCCTTCCCTTTCTGCAACAGCCTTAGCCATGGCATCCGGCCTTACATTAAAGCCGATAATAATTGCAGAAGATGCTGATGCCAGGGAAACATCGGATTCCGTAATCGCACCTACACCGCCATGGATACATTTTACTACGACTTCTTCGTTTGACAGTTTTAACAGGCTCTGTTTTACCGCTTCCACACTACCCTGTACGTCCGCTTTAATAATCAGGTTCAGTTCCTTCAGATTGCCTGCCTGAATCTGTGTGAAAAGATCATCCAATGACATCTTAGTTTTCGTTTCTTCCAGCATTTTCTCTTTATTCTGTGCCAAGTAAGTCTCGGCATAAGATTTTGCCGTTTTATCGTTTTCATGGGCAAGGAATACTTCTCCTGCGCTGGGTACATCGGAAAGCCCTAAAATTTCTACAGGAGTGGAAGGGAGCGCTTCCTTTACCCTTCTGCCCTTATCGTCAATCATAGCCCTTACTTTACCATGGCTGGAACCTGCGGATATGAAATCGCCAACATGCAATGTTCCTTTCTGTACCAGTACGGTTGCCACCGGCCCTCTTCCTTTATCCAACTCCGCTTCAATAACAAGCCCTCTCGCCTGTCTCTTCGTATTTGCCTTCAGTTCCAGTATCTCTGAAGTTAACAGAATTGTTTCCAGTAAAACATCAATACCTTCTCCTGTTTTTGCAGATACCTGTACATACTCCGTGCTTCCGCCCCAATCCACAGGAATCAGTTCGTATTCTGTCAATTCCTGTTTTACTCTGTCCACATTGGCATTCGGCTTATCTATTTTGTTTACCGCCACAATAATCTCTATGCCGGCCGCCTTCGCATGGTTAATGGCTTCTACTGTCTGGGGCATCACCCCGTCATCCGCTGCAACTACCAAAATCGCAATATCGGTGGAATTTGCCCCCCTCATACGCATCGCAGTAAATGCCTCATGGCCTGGCGTATCCAGGAAGGTAATTTTCTCTTCCCCTACTTTTACGGTATATGCACCGATATGCTGGGTAATACCGCCCGCTTCCTTATCCGTCACATTCGTTTTACGGATGGCATCCAAAAGGGAGGTCTTTCCATGGTCAACGTGCCCCATAACACAGATAACAGGAGGCCTCTTGGTCATATCCTCTTCTTTTTCCTCTTCTTCCCTCAGAAGTTCCTCGATGACATCTACCTTTACTTCCTTTTCGCAGATAATATCGTACTCAATCGCAATATTTTCCGCATCTTCAAAAGAAAGTTCTGAGTTCACAGTCACAATCTGGCCTTGCAGGAACAGTTTTTTGATAATCACCGAAGGCTGCATCTTCATCTTATCGGCCAGTTCCTTGATGGTCAAAGATTCCGGGATAACGATGACTTTAATCTGCTCTTCCTTAACTTCTTCCACTTTTTTCTCCGGCTTAATAAATTTCCCTGCTTTATTCTTCCCTGCTGCTTTCCTGTCATCCTCTTCGTAAATTAAATCCTTCTTAGAGCGTTTATCCCTTTCCTGGTTAATTCTGCGCTTTTCTTCATCCCTATGCTTCTCCTGATCCTTTGCCGGGCTCTCCGGGATGAATCCTTTAGCGGGCGCAGGCTTTCTGAATCTATTGTCCTGCCCTCCATTTCCTCTGTTAGGGCGGTCGTTATTTGCCCCAAACCTATTATAAGTCTGGCCGCCAGAAGAATTACGCCTGTCACCTTGACCGCTTTCAAAAGGCCTGCGATTTTGGCCTTCCATTCTACGCCCATCATTTCTATTATTGCTTCTATTTTCATTTCTATTCTCAGTCCTGCCATCTGGCCTTCTCTGGTTTTCACCGCTTCTTTGCCTGTTATCCGTCCGGTTTGGCCTGTCATTCCTCTCTTGCCGCTCCGGCCTGTCGCCTCTATTAGGCCTGTCGGCCCTCTCTGTCCGCTCCGGCCTGTCATTCCAGCTTTGCCGTTCCGGCCTGTCGCTCCGCTCTGGCCTATCCTGCCTTTCTGTGCGTTCCGACCGCTCTGGCCTGGTATTCTCCGGCTTCTTTGCCTGTACCGTTTCCTGGTTTGCCGCAGGGGATACCACTGTCTTTTCCTGGCTCAAAGCACTGATTTCTGCCGCAGCATCCAATTTCTTATTCTCAGTCTTCGGCCTGGAATCCCTTTTGGGCATATTATTGTTGGACGGTATCATAGTAACCGGCGGTGTCGGGGAAGGAGGGGTCAGCGGTTTTACCGGCCGGTAAGGCGCCGGTTTCTCAACCTTATTTTGCCTGTTCAATCCTCCGCCCTGCCTTTGGTTATTTGCCGGCTGAGGCTTTTTCTCCCCTGCCGGACGCTGTTTAGGTCCTGCCATTTTACTATTATGAGGGTTGCTCACAAAAATTATTTTTTTCTTCTTCTTTGGTGCTTCGTTAGCATTTTCTCCCTCTTTTGCCATAGGTTTCTCCTCTTTCATATCCGTTTTCTGCATCTTCTCTCTTTTCATCTGCGCTTCCGGGCTGGCTGCCGTTCCCTCTTTTGAGGGTTCCGCACTTTCCTTCACAGCTTCCGTGTCCTTTTTTACGGTTTCCGTATTTCTTTTTATGTTTTCCGCACTTTCCTTCGCGGTTTCCACATTCCCTTTTACGGCTTCCGTACTCCCTTTTGCAGCCTCCATTCCTTTCTGCCTATCCTTTTTAAAATGCTTTCTTACCAGTTCTATGGCCTCCTCCTCTATAGAACTTTGTGCCACCTTCGCATCAATCCCCTTTTCCTGTAAAAAAGCAATCAGTTCTTTGCTTTGTCTATCTAATTCTTTCGCAAGTTCATGTACTTTCATTTTTGCCATGCTCACTACCTCCGTCTTCCTGCTCAATTGCCTCTAAATGCTTTCTTATCGTCCTCGCAAACCCTTCATCCGTAAGAGCCAATGAAGTACGCATATCTTTTCCCATAGCGTGACCCAGTTCTTCTTTTCGCCCAAACCTGAACAGAGGCACGTGATAAAAATTACACATGTTGCGAAACATTTTCTCAGTATTCTTTGAAGCATCCTCACTGACAATTACCATTACCGCTTTACCGCTTTTTACTGCCTTTTCCGTGGCAAAGCTTCCACTCACTAAATTTCTGGACCTCACCGCCAATCCCAGCAATGAATAAACTTTATTCATTTTCCTCAAACTCCTTCTCCAGGCTTTCATATACTTCATCAGGAATGCTCATTTTCAAAGAACGCTCGAGCCCTTTATTCTTCCTGGCCCGTTTTAGGCATTCGCTTGTCATGCACAGATACGCCCCTCTCCCATTTTTCCTGCCTGTCTTATCTAAAACAATACTGCCTTCCGCTGTTTTCAGCACGCGCATCATTTCTTTCTTGCTCTTCATCTCCGAACATCCGACACATTGTCTCAAAGGGATTTTTTTTGCCATGTACTTTCCTCCCTCCACAATTACTCTTCCGTCAGTTCTTCCTCTGCCGCTTCTTCCCGACTGCCTTGCGCATCAAAGTTCTCTTTTTCCGATTCTTCCCAGTTCCCTTCACCGTCAAAATCTTCTTCCTTTTCCGGAGCCTCTTCCCATCCTTCTTCCCAATTTTCTTCTACTTCTTCAAAATCAGAAGCTTCCGTCTCATATTCCCCTTCGTACTCATCCTCGTCATATTCTTCGTAGTCATCAATATAGTCTTCATAGCGGAAGCCCGGCGCATCCTTCGCCTGTGTTTCACTCTTAATGTCTATCTTGTACCCTGTCAGCCTTGCCGCCAGCCTTGCATTCTGCCCTTCCTTGCCGATGGCCAATGAAAGCTGATAATCCGGCACTACAACCTTCGCTGTCTTTTCATCCGGGTCTGCAAATACCGCCACGATTTTAGCCGGTGATAATGCGTTCTGAATCATATTTCCCGGATTGTCATCCCAATTGATGATATCAATTTTTTCCCCTCGCAGTTCTTCTACAATTGTATTTACCCTCGAACCATTTATTCCTACACATGCGCCTACCGCATCCACATTGGGATTATTGGACCACACCGCCATTTTCGTCCTGCTTCCTGCTTCCCTGGCTATGCTCTTAATTTCCACGGTGCCATCCTTAATTTCCGTCACTTCGGATTCAAAAAGCCGTTTTACCAGTTCCGGATGTGTACGGCTCACCAAAATGCGGGGGCCCTTCGGTGTATTTTTTACTTCCAGGATATATACTTTGATTCTTTCCGTAGGTTTGAACATTTCCCCTTTTACCTGTTCGCTCTCATTTAAAATGCCGTCTGCCTTCCCCAGGTTAATGCTGATGTTCCTTCCTACATATCTTTGTACAATGCCGGTTACTACATCCTTTTCCTTCTCAAAATATTGATTGTAAATAACGCTTCTTTCTTCTTCCCTTATTTTCTGCAAAATTACATTTTTGGCATTCTGCGTTGCAATACGGCCAAATTCCTTGGATTTAATTTCCACATGTACTATATCGCCTACCTGCGCCCGTTTGGATATCTTAAGCGCGTCTTCCAAATCTATCTGGGTACAGTCATCCTCTACCTCTTCCACTACTTCTTTCTCCGCATAGCACAAAAAGTCGCAGGTTTCTTTATCAATTTCCACCTTTATATTATCTGACTTTCCAAAATGGTTTTTGCAGGCTGTTATCAATGAGTTTTCAATCGCATCAAATAGCGTTTCTTTGCTTATTTCCTTTTCCTTTTCCAAAATATCCAATGCTTCCATTAATTCCTTGTTCATTTTATCCTCATTTCCTTTCTTCGTTAAAAATCAATTGCCAGTCTTATGATTGCAACATCCGCTTTCTCAAAAACCAGTTCTTCGTCTTCCGTCTCTATGATTATGGAATTTTCATTATATGACTTCAAAATTCCTTTAAATTCCTTGCACTTTCCAATAGGCTTATATGTTTTTACTTCCACTTCCTCGCCCAGACTCTTTTCCAGATGTTTATCTTTCTTTAATGTCCTTCCAAGCCCCGGGCTGCTCACCTCCAGAATATATGCATCCGGAATAAAATCTTCTTCATCTAACGCATCCGATAATGCCCGGCTCACCTGTTCACAATCATTAATATCCACTCCGCCCGGCTTATCAATATAAGCCCTCAAATAAAAATCGCTCCCTTCCTTCACATACTCTACATCGTAAATCTCTACCCCTAACTTTTCTACTATCGGTAAAAGAAGCTTTTCTGTGCTGTTTTCGTAAGTTTCTCTTTTAGACATCCTTCCCTTTTTTCCTTTCCCCGCCAATTTCCATTCCCGCAAAAAGAGTGGACTCGCAAGTCCACTCTAATTAACGGTAACATATTATCTTCTTAATACTATAACACTATAGATAAGAAAATGCAAGGGGAAAATTCGCGGAATCAAGCTATTTTGGAAAATCATTGGTTTCACTTTTGAAATAGACAAGCCTGTGTGAACTATCCTCTCATTTTCCGCAAAAAAAATTCTCAAAGCCCGCATAAATGCTGGACTGAGAGAACTTTTCCGGGTTGGGCTGTTCTTAAAATTAAAAACAGTCAACAGCTCGTAGGGGAATCGAACCCCTGTTTCCGCCGTGAGAGGGCGGCGTCTTGACCGCTTGACCAACGAGCCATAATAAATTACCAAAAATTATTTTGTTTCATCTGCCGACTTGCTTATTCTATTACAAAATGACAAATAATGCAAGTGTTTTTTTCATATTTTTTTATTTTCCGTAACAGTTCAGTCTTCGGCTTCCCTGTTACGGAATCTGCCCATTC
>BLLT01000250.1 GCA_011958945.1 Lachnospiraceae bacterium
TAACAAGAATAGTTATCATGACTTTTGAGTTATCACGACTTTTGATTATAAAGCCTTGTAAACACTGGATTTCTTTACAAAAAAGTCGTGATAACTTTTTGAGGATTGCCAAAAATTTCCCGATTTTTCTCAGAAATCAATTCCGTAAAAAGTCGGGATAACTCTTTACATGAAACATTTACGGAACTTGATTTTGGGGCATATCGCATCAAAGGTTTAAAAAGTTTTATTACTTTGTCACAAAAGAAGGACTTTATATCTGTTTCAGAAAAAAAGTTATCCCGACTTTTTGCTCTGCATTTCCGGCTGGAATTTTCGGATTTTCTGAAAATCTGTAAAAAGTTATCCCGACTTTTTTGATGAAAACCCCTGATTTTATCAGCTTTCTTTCTGAAAGTCGTGATAACTCAAAAGTCATGATAACTATTACTTGTCAATAATTCTTGATAAGAATAGCAAGCACTGCCTGTGTTCCCTCACAGGCTCCAATTTTTCAAATTCCCCCGAAGCGGGAACTTGAAAAAATTGGCTTGTAGGGGGCATATCCCCCTAACCCCCTTTGCGCTCAAAAAATCACAAACTGCCCTGCCGGAGTTTTTGATTTTTTTGTACGAATGCCCCATGTATGAGGGCATTTATTTTTGTAAAATCCCATTAAAAAACTGATAAGGAGAAAAAACCAAAAATGGCAAACCGTGAGCGCAAAAATGAGCTGAAAATATATCTAAGCGACAAGGAGCAATACATACTGGAACAGAAAGTAAAAATCTCCGGCATGAAAAGCAAATCCACCTTCCTGCGCCGCCTGATTTTATACGGCTTTGTCTATGACATTGACTATTCGGATTTACGGGAATACAATGCTACACTCGGAAAAATCAGCGGCAACCTGAACCAGATTGCAAAGCGAATGAATGCCACAGGAAATGTGTATAAAGCCGATGTGGAGGAAGTGAAAAAGCTGATGAAACAAGTATGGGATACACAATTAGCCATGCTGAAAAAACAGCCCTCCATGAAACAGTAAAAACATATCTATGTAGCACAACAGCAATCAATTTTCAGGAAAATTTACAAAAGCAAAACCTCTATTAAATCCAAAAATGGTCAAAATTCGACATTAAAAAAGGTGTGCTGTAATTCAGTTTTAATCTGATTCACAGTACACCTTGATGTGTGTAACATACCTTTTATTTTTATGAGTGTCCTTAACCTGTTCTTATATATTTGGGATTTTATTTTCATCATTATCCTATTCCTCTATTTTCACCTCTGAACATTCAATAAAAGCACCTCTGCCGTACAACAATATAAATTGTCATACGGCAGATTAAATTGTGTTTTCCTTTAAAAAATGTTCTTTTCCACTCCGCTGTCTTTAACTGAATTTTTCTCTCACTATACTACTTGATGTCTGCAATAAAATCTGACTGCCAAAAACATAAAGACAGGAATTTCAACCACTGCCGATATGAGAATGACATATGGTGTCCAAAAACTCATTCCCCCAATATGCAGAAAATGAAAATCGCAGAGCTGATAAAGAAAATTATTTTTCATACCAATGCCTGCGGACGGCAAAATTCCTCCAATCCATGTATCACCTAAAGCCCTATAAGCGAATATAGGCAAAAACAGTATTACCATAGAAATCAACAGCACTGTTAATGAATCCTTACATTTGGCAGACAGGAAAAATGTACAGCTGATGACTGCCAATACTGAAATCAATCCAGCCAGTACCAAAACAATCTGGAGCTGCCCCAGGTTCATATCCGGCAGGTTGATGACGGAAAACAACATTTGGAAAGAAGTTTCCAGACAATCTGTGCCAAACGCAAGGTTCAGGATTAACAAATGAATTGACATTCCCAAAACAAAAATTACTATGAATATGCTGCTGGCTGCTAAAATCCTTGTGACAGCTAATTTCATGCGCCCGTATTTGGTACAACGTAAAATACTGTCACTCCCGGTTTGATATTCATTTGCAAAAATCGGAGCTGCAATAGCGGTACAAAGGATTGACAAAACTAAAATATACAATGTTGTATAGTCAAAAGCATCCCTGCTCATACCGGGAAACAGATAGAATGGCTGTTTCAGCTTTGCATACTCATCTGCGGCAAACTGTCCGGCTGTCGGATATTCTTTCTGCTCAAGGTTCATAACATGATCCAGATGAGAAGCGCACCTCTCATAAAAATACTGTTCCACTTCATCTGGAGCAATATCCATAAGTTCTGCTCCGATGCCTGTTTTCGGATCGGCAAAGGCTTCGTTTAATCCTTTAAGCATAGGGCGTATTGCCATAATATTTTCAATATAAACGTCCAGCGGCACATCATCCAGCGTACCATATTCCTTTACGCACGATTGATATACTCGCAGGGCTTCCGCCAGCTTCTCCGGCGTAATATCACCTGCTGTTTTTGCATAGTAATCTCTCTTAAACTTAATTGCAGACAAACCATCTAACTCAATGATTTCGCCATTTTCTCCCGGACGGTTAATAGATTCAAAACTAATCGGCAGATATGCCGATATAACAGACATCAAAATAGCAACAGCAATCAATACCAAAGTACGGCGTGACATTATAATCCGTTTCACTTCTAAACGAAATAAGCGCATATTATTTTCCCTCCCCTTCCAGATTTTCCTGTGGAAAATACCAAAGATATAAATCCTCAAGCCGAGGCGATACAGCAACTGCTCCGGAAATTTCAGGTGTTTCGGATAAATACCGAATGGATACCTGCCCGTTATCTTCACCACGTTGATTGATAACTCTAAGCCGCATCTCATAACTGCTCAAATCCCCGGCTGGTACGGAGCACGTCCAGACTTTCCCTTCAATCTCTTTCACAAGCTCATCTGTTGTTCCTATATCCACAATTTTTCCTGCCTTCATAATGGCGTTTCTTGTCGCAATATACTCAATGTCAGAAACAATATGGGTAGAAATCAGCACAATTCTGTCATGTGAAAATTCCGAAATAAAGTTACGGAAGCGTACCCTCTCTCCGGGATCAAGCCCTGCCGTTGGTTCGTCCATAACAAGGATTTTCGGATCATTTAACATTGCCTGTGCAATACCGACACGCCGCTTCATTCCTCCGGACAGCTTTGCAATTTTTTTCCTTTTTACATCAGAAAGCGTAAGTATGTCCAAAAGGTAATTGATTTTCTTTGTAGTTTCCCTTGCCGGAACATCTTTAAGCGCCGCTACATACTCAAGGTAATCTTTTACCGAGAAATCACGGGAATATCCAAAATCCTGCGGTAAAAAACCAAATATGTTCCGATAAGACTCTCCCATTTTGCGGATATCAGCGCCATCATAATAAATTGCCCCGCTGGTAGGCGTCATAATGTCAGCAATCATACGCATAAGGGTAGTTTTTCCTGCCCCATTAGCGCCAAGCAATCCCCACACTCCCGGTGTCAGAGTAATGCAGGCATCATCAACAGCCTTTTTGTCTTTAAACTGTTTACTTAAATGTTCAATTTTCAGTTCCATTACGTCACTCCTTTTCCAAGCCTGTTTTCAAAGGCAAATGCCCCTGTTCAGTAATGATTGTACCAAACAGGGGCATTGCATTCTCAAATTTTAAACTGGAATAATCCTAAGAACTTCCTAATATCAAACATAAATTTTCCTAAGAATCAGCAGGAAGAGTAATGGTAAAAGTAACTGTTTCGTTTTCGCTCTGCGCTATGATTTCACCGCCATGCAGGTTGATAATCTCTCTTGCGATAGAAAGACCAAGACCTACCCCTCCTGTATCAGACAGCCGGGCTTCATCTAAGCGGTTGAATTTTTCAAAGATGCCCGATAACTGCTCTGCCGCAATTGTTTGTCCATGATTTCGGAAAATAATTACAACATTCTTCCCTTTTCTCTCTGAAGATATACTGATTTCCGTATCAGGATAACTGTAAGCGGCTGCATTTTTTAAAAGATTATTGAATACTCTTGCCAGCTTTTCAGGATCACCGGTTATATTCAGATTATCCTCAATAGAAACATTGACACGATTCCCCCTTGCTGAAAGGGAAGGATAGAATTCCTCTATTACCTGTGCCAAAAGAGCATATAAGTCAACCGGTGTTTTCTTTATCTGTACTGTTTCCGTATGGTATCTTGTAATCTCAAATAATTCGTTTATCAATGTTTCCAGTCGTTCCGCCTTATCAAGCGCAATGCCCACATACTTTGCTTTTTGAGTTTCAGGCATATCATGTGCTTCGTCAAGCAGGCTTAAATAACCAATCACTGCTGTCAGAGGTGTCCGAATGTCATGAGCCAGATACATAACCAGTTCATTTTTTCTGTCCTCTGCTTCTTTTACCGCTTTCTGGCTAAGCAATATGGACATTTTAATCTGATTCATCTGCTGTTCCAGTTCCCGGAGTGGTTCCGACAATTCAATGGTATGACTGTTCTGCTCATATACTGTCTGTGTGGCAGCAATCACTTCATCCAGATAATCCCACGGTTTTCTCCAATAATGGCAAAAAATGCCAGACAAACCAATACAGAGATAAAAGAAATATATGACATCCAACCGCCAGTATATCCATTCCATAATTGGATTTTTAAAGCTGGAAAAAGTAACCTGATACAACATCAATATAATAATGCCAGCGATTACATATGCAGGCAAAATAACCAAAAGACGAAATTCCAGTTTCTTTCTGATTGGAAAACTCTGTTCTTTCAAAGAAATCACCCCCGTCAATTTACAATTAACAGAATTGCCAAAAGACCTATCACTACTATTGTAGCAACAGCAGCAAGAACCATAATGATGAAATCTAATCTTTTTTTATTGTGAAATGCCTTTACAGACAGCCAGTACAGACCAACACCAGCCATTCCGCCACAAGTATTTGTTATCAGATCCGTCACATCCGTCCGTCCAACTGCCAAAATATATTGGGATATTTCCAGTATCAAACTTGTCATCAAAATAAAAATGAATTTTACTTTTACACTGAAATCATGCCTTAACATGCACAAATAAATGCCAAGTGGAATAAATATCACTGCGTTTTCTAAAACTTCTTTCAAATGGAATCCCATTCCAATCTCATTTTCATAATAAAACGGTATCAAGTTTATGCTTCGGCTTGTTTTTAATACACTAATTGAAAATTCAAGCTTAAATAAAATAATCCATATTAAAAGTAGCAGGTAAACAGCGAATAATAATGGTACAAGCAAACCCGTTTTTTCATTTTTCTTCATATTATCTCCTTGTCTGGGAGCAAAGGCTAAATCTTATAACCTACTCCCCATATTGTTTTTATATATTTTGGCTTTTCCGCCGTATCTTTCAACTTTTCCCGCAGATGCCGGATATGCACAGTAATTGTGCTGCTGTTTTTACTGTAATACTCATCTTTCCATACAGAATGAAACAAGTCCTCAAGGCTTACCACCACGCCCTGTTTTTCCAACAGAATACGCAAAATAGAAAATTCTGTAGGTGTCAGAGGTACTATCTCCCCATCCAGCACACATTCATAAGTCTGTGTATTGAGCGATAGTTTCTTATAAGTCAACACTGTAGCAGGCATGTCCTGTTTTTGCGTTGGAGAGTATTTATTATATCTCCTTAACTGCGCTTTCACTCTGGCAATCAGTTCAAGCGGGCGAAACGGCTTTGTCACATAATCGTCCGCCCCCAAAGTCAAGCCTGTAATCTTATCCGTTTCTTCATCCTTCGCTGTCAGCATTATGATCGGATAAGTATGTTTTTCACGGATTTTTTGGCAAATAGAAAACCCGTTAATATCCGGCAGCATAATATCAAGAATGGCAAGGTCAATTTCTTTGCTTTCAATACAAGCCAACGCTTCTTTGGCAGAATAGTATTTATAAATCGTATAGTTTTCATTCCGCAGATAAACCTCAAGCAGATCTGCGATATCATGTTCATCATCAACAACTAATATTTTTTCAGACATACATATATCCCTTTCTTTCTAAGAAACGACAATTTCTCACTTAAAGTATACTTGCTTTTCGCTTTGAAATCTCAAAATACCGCATAAAAATTTATTAAGAATTTCCTAAACACATCTACAATTATAAGTACAGATTCAGACAATAGCAAGTATCTAAAGACGCATCATGGAAATGTGCATAACTGGC
>BLLT01000251.1 GCA_011958945.1 Lachnospiraceae bacterium
AGCCCCGGAAATGCCGGGTCACAAAGGCCGCGCGGAAATGGAGATAAAAATGAAAAAGAAGAAGAGGCCTATTGTGGCAGTGGTAGGAAGGCCAAATGTAGGGAAATCAACACTGTTCAATGCATTGGCAGGTGAGAGGATATCAATTGTAAAGGATACTCCGGGGATTACCCGGGATAGGATTTATGCGGATACATCATGGCTGGATATGCCGTTTACATTAATAGATACGGGTGGAATCGAGCCGGACAGCAAAGACATCATTTTATCCCAGATGAGAGAACAGGCGCAGATTGCCATTGATACGGCAGATGTGATTTTATTTATGACTGATGTGAAGCAGGGGCTGGTGGATGCGGATGCCAAGGTGGCGGATATGCTAAGGCGCTCCAGGAAGCCGGTAGTCCTGGTGGTCAATAAAGTGGACAGCCACCAAAAGTATATGGCAGATGTCTATGAATTTTATAATCTGGGAATCGGGGAGCCGCATCCCATTTCTGCGGTAAATAAACAGGGCTTGGGGGATATGCTGGATGAGGTTGTTTCTCATTTTGATAAAACAGAGCTGGAAGAAGAGGAAGATGACCGGACGAAAATAGCGATTGTGGGCAAACCCAATGTGGGGAAATCTTCTATCATTAACCGGCTGGCCGGGGAGATGCGGGTAATTGTATCGGATATTGCAGGTACCACCAGGGATGCTATTGACACGGAAATAAGGCATAATGGGAAAGAATATATATTTATTGATACGGCGGGCCTGCGGCGTAAAAATAAGATTAAGGAAGAACTGGAAAAGTATATGATTGTCCGTGCTGTCAGCGCGATAGAAAGGGCTGACATTGCCATGCTGGTCATTGATGCGGTGGAAGGTGTGACGGAACAGGATGCCAAAATCGCGGGAATTGCCCATGAACGCGGTAAAGCTGTGATTATAGCAGTTAATAAGTGGGATGCGATTGAAAAAGATAATAAGACGGTCAAGGAGTTTACTTCCAGGGTGAGGGAGGTCCTGTCTTTTATGCCCTATGCGGAAATTACTTTTATATCCGCCGTAACGGGGCAGCGCCTTATGAAACTGTATGATATTATTGATGTTGTGAATGAAAATCACTCCATGCGTGTGGCTACCGGGGTATTGAATGAAATTATGGCAGAAGCGGTTGCATTGCAGCAGCCCCCTTCCGATAAAGGGAAAAGGCTGCGCCTGTATTATATTACGCAGGTGTCGGTAAAACCGCCCACATTTGTAATTTTTGTCAATGACAAGAATTTGATGCACTTTTCCTATACCCGATACATTGAAAACCAAATACGGGAGGCTTTTGGGTTTAGGGGAACACCGTTAAAGTTTATCATTAGGGAAAGGAAGGAAAATCGGTAAAATGGAACGTATATTATGTTTGGCAATCGGATATGTGTTTGGTTTGTTTCAGACGGCTTATATTTATGGCAAAATGCATGGCATTGATATCAGACAGCACGGAAGCGGCAATGCCGGAACTACCAATACGTTAAGGGTACTTGGAACAAAGGCCGGGCTGATTGTTTTTGCCGGGGACGTGTTAAAATGCGTCTGTGCTATCGTGGCTTGTTCGCTTTTGTTTGGGAAAAACCATCCGGATATGATATATTTATTGAAATTGTATGCGGCGGCGGGAGCAATTTTAGGCCATAATTTTCCTTTTTACCTTGGCTTTAAAGGGGGGAAAGGAATTGCTGCCACTGCGGGCCTGATTCTGGCATTCCACCCCACATTTTTGCCGGTTGGCGTACTTGTTTTTTTCGGTATTTTTTTTACAACCCATTATGTCTCACTGGGCTCATTGCTGGTATATGCGGCTTTCATGATCCAAATCACTATTTCCGGCCAGATGGGCCTATTCCAGGGAATGAGCCGGCAGCATCTGTTTGAAATGTATGGGGTAGCTGCTTTTCTGACGATAATGGCGTATTATAAACATAGGGAAAATATAAAACGTCTCCTAAAGGGGGAAGAGAGAAAAACATACCTTACGAAGAAAAATAAGGAGTAACAGCAAGTGTGTGTACAATACCACAGAAAATGAGTGGACGCGGGAGCGGCCAGGAATTTTCTGCAAATGAAAGGAAAAAGGTATTGGAAAGGCGCTTGCGGAACTGGAATAGGAGGACAGGTTATGGCAAATATAGGTATTATAGGGGCAGGCAGCTGGGGGATCGCGTTAGCGGTGCTTCTCCACAAAAACGGCCATAAGATTACGGTATGGTCTATATTGCAGGATGAAATTGCTATGCTGGAGAAGGAACATGAGCATAAAGATAAGCTGCCAGGCGTAAAGCTGCCGAAGGATATGGTATTTACAACGGATTTAGAAGGGGCGGTGAAAGGCAAGGATGTACTTGTCATGGCTGTGCCTTCCCCGTTTACAAGGAGCACCGCCCATAGCATGGGGGAATATGTGGACGAGGGCCAGATTATTGTCAATGTGGCCAAAGGAATTGAAGAGAAGAGCCTGTCAACATTATCCCAGATTATTGAAGAAGAAATTCCCAAGGCTAAGGTGGCCGTACTGTCAGGGCCATCCCATGCGGAGGAAGTGGGCCAGGGCATTCCTACAACGATTGTGGTAGGGGCGAAAGAGAAAGAAACGGCGGAATATCTGCAGAATATATTTATGAATGAGGTTTTTAGGGTATATATCAGCCCGGACGTGCTGGGGATAGAACTGGGTGCAGCACTGAAAAATGTGGTAGCGCTGGCAGCAGGTATTGCGGATGGGCTTGGCTATGGGGATAATACGAAGGCAGCGTTGATTACCAGGGGAATCACGGAGATTGCCCGCCTCGGCACAGCCATGGGCGGCCGGTTTGAAACTTTCTGCGGGCTGACAGGAATCGGTGACTTAATCGTTACCTGTGCTTCCATGCATTCCAGAAACCGCAGGGCAGGAATACTGATTGGCAAGGGGTATACCATGGAAGAAGCCATGAAGGAAGTTAAAATGGTGGTAGAAGGGGTATATTCGGCGAAAGCGGCTATGGCATTGGCACAGAAATATCAGGTGGAGATTCCGATTATCGAACAGGTGAATGCAGTATTGTTTGAAGAGAAAGAAGCAGGGGCTGCGGTGAAGGAACTGATGATACGGGATAAGAAATTGGAGAATTCGGATATTCCTTGGGGGTAGGGAATCAGCAAGTTTTGGGGTTGTGGGAATCATCCGGCACAGTCTTCTGTGCAAAGCCAAGTGTGCCGGACATTCCGTCAAGCCCTATAAAGCAGAAAACTACTCGACCAGTGGGCCTCCTGTTTTCTTTGGCCTTGTCTCCATGACACAAAATGTCTTTGCACAGAAGACTGTACCGGATGATTCGGCCAAGGGTATCGGCAGTTGCGGTCTTGCAGCGGATTAGAGGAGGCCATGGGAAGGAATATGGCGAAAGCGTAGGGGAAGAAGGTGTAATGGGGATGTGTATTGTATATGGTGAAATAGTATAGGTGTATGGAGAAATATATATAGTAAAATTATGTAGTGAAATGTAGTACATGGATGATTGGCTGAAATAAGTGGTTAGGAAAAGGGCGTAGGATGAATTTGGAATGCGCGGAAATGAGGTTAGGATGAGTGAAATAAAACAAGGATTTTCGGGAACTTCGGAATATGTGGCTTCAGAGCAGCTGATGGCCAGTGTGAATGTGGCGATTGCCTTACAGAAGCCGCTTCTGATTAAAGGAGAACCGGGAACGGGGAAAACGATGCTGGCTGAGGCAGTGGCCAAGTCTCTGGGCAAGAGGCTGATTGTGTGGAATATTAAATCCACCACGAAGGCACAGGAAGGGCTGTACGTTTATGATACAATTCAGAGGCTGTACGATGGGCAGTTCGGGGAAGAAGGGGTGGATGATATCGCCAGGTATATCAAGCTGGGAAAGCTTGGGGAGGCCTTTGAAAGCGAAGAGCAGGTGGTGCTTTTAATCGATGAAATCGATAAGGCGGATTTGGAGTTCCCCAATGACCTTTTGTGGGAATTGGATCAGATGGAATTTTATATTCATGAGACAAAGAGGACGGTAAAGGCGAAGAACAGGCCGATTGTGATTATTACTTCCAATGCGGAAAAAGAATTGCCGGATGCATTTTTAAGAAGATGTATTTTCCACTATATCGATTTCCCCAATGAGGAGTTGATGGAGAAGATTGTCAGGACGCATTTCCCCGATATTGAGGAAAAGCTGTTAAAGAGCGCTATGGATGTATTTTACTGGATTCGTTCGATTAAGGATATTCGTAAAAAACCAAGCACGTCGGAACTGATTGACTGGGTCAATGCGCTTCAGATAGGGGGGATTCCCTTAGAAAAAATTCAGAAGGAACTTCCTTTTGTGGGCGTGATTGTAAAGAAGGATGAAGATTTGGAAACCGTCAGGGATAGGGTGAATTAAATCATATGTTTAGTAAATTTTTTGATACTTTGAAGGCAAAAGGGCTGGACGTTACCTTAAGCGAATGGCTGACTCTGCAGGAAGCGCTGGACAAGGGGCTTTGCAACAGCAGCCTGACCCAGTTCTATTATGTGGCCCGGATGATTCTTGTGAAGAGCGAGACGGATTATGATAAATTTGATTTGGCATTTGAAGAGCAGTTCAAGGGAGTTATGTCAGAAAACGAAGTGACTTCCCAGATGCTGCGCTGGCTGGACAAATCCGATATGATGGAGTTGGCCCATGAGGAGGCCAGAGACCATTTGAACCGGATGGAAGAGGTGCAGATTGATAAAGAAGATGTGGAGGAGAAATTTAAGCAGCGGCTGAAAGACCAGGACAGCGAGCATAACGGGGGCAGCTATTGGATTGGCACTATGGGCAAGACTTCTTTCGGGAATACCGGAGGCAATGTGGGCGGTGTCCGGGTAGGGGGAACTACCGGCTACCAGTCCGCCTTTCAGGTGATAGGGGCAAGGAAGTACCGGGATTTCCGGGAAGATAAGGTGATTGATAACAGGCAGTTCCAGCAGGCCTTGCGCAGGCTGCGCCAGTTTTCTTCCAGACTGGATATTCCCAAGACGGAACTGGATATCGACGCTACGGTGGATAAAACGTGTAATAACGGCGGCTGTTTGCAAATCGTGATGGATAAGCCGCGGAAAAATGCAGTGAAGCTTTTGCTGCTGATGGATTCGGGGGGAACTATGATTCCATATACTACGTTGCTTAGCGAACTGTTCCAATCGGTGCATAAATCCAATCACTATAAAGATGTAAAAACTTATTTTTTCCATAACTGTATCTATAGTAAGCTGTATAAAACGCCGGAATGCGAAAATGGCGACTGGATTGATACGGAATGGATGTTCCGCAATCTGGACAGCGACTATAAGGTGATTATCGTAGGGGATGCGGCGATGGCGCCGGAGGAACTGTATTCCACTACCGGGAATTACAGAGGGCCTAACGGAGGGCTTTCCGGAATGGACTGGCTTTTGCTGATGAAACGGCATTATAAGAAAATCGTCTGGCTGAACCCTAAGATGGCTCCTGGCCATGCGCCCTGGAGGGAGGCGGAGACTGCCATTAAGAACACGTTTCCCATGTATAAGCTGACGGTGGACGGGCTGAATCAGGCAATGGTGAAATTGATGGTGAACAAATAGTACCATAGATTTATCCGAGGCAGGGGTTGACAATTGATTTCTTATAAGTTAAAATGCATATAATTTGAGAAAGGAAAGGCTTGGAACGGAACAAGTAGTAAACAGGGAATCCTACAGAAAGCAACCGGCAGATGAGAGGGGCAGGGGAAGCTGTTTATGAATACATCCGGGAGCTGCATGGCAGAATGAGGCATGGCTTTGTGTATATGCTTTTAGTAGGCTGTGACGTGGTTTCACGCGTTAGAGTGAAGAGTATCGCCGGCGGTTGGGTTTTGATATCCGCAAGGCTGTACTTGGTAAGGCAGATGGCAGGAGTCATCTGTGAATGTAGGTGGTACCACGGAGTATTTCCCGTCCTATTTGATTAGGGCGGGTTTTTTACCTTATAGGAAAGTCCGTTGCCAGACGGACATGAATTGACGAAGAACCGAAGGTTCTTCATGAAGTGTCGAAGACACTTTTTTATA
>BLLT01000252.1:0-2500 GCA_011958945.1 Lachnospiraceae bacterium
CTGGTGAACCTTTATGTGCCTGATAGGTCAGGAAAACTCACGGATGTTGTATTAGGATATGATAAATTGGAGGGGTACTATGTAAATGCCGCCAACTTTGGGGCGACCATTGGCCCCAATGCGAACCGTATCGGCAACGCTTCTTTTACTTTAGAAGGAGTGAAATATCGGTTAGATGTCAATGACGGCCCGAATAATCTGCACAGCCATGCGGATTTGGGATATCATAAAAAAGTGTGGAAGGCGGCCGAAGGCGATAATTGTGTTGCCTTTTCGCTGGAGGGTGCGGACGGGGAAATGGGATTTCCGGGTAATAAGAAAATAGAGGTCACCTATTTCCTGACAGAAGAAAATGAACTGAAAATCCACTATCATGGAACAAGCGATAAAAACACTATTATCAATCTGACAAACCACACTTATTTCAATTTGGCGGGTCATGATGCAGGGGCGATTAATGATCATATATTGACATTGCATGCATCTGGCTATACTCCGGTAGCGGAAGGCGCGATTCCCACAGGGGAGATTGCCCCTGTAAAAGGAACACCCATGGATTTTACCAGCCCTAAAAGAATCGGGGATGAAATTGATGCAGACTTTGAACAGTTGAAACTGACAGGAGGCTATGACCATAACTGGGTACTGGACGGGGAAGCGGGTACACTCCGCCATATCGCTACTGTGGAAGAGCCGTCAAGCGGAAGAGTTATGAAAGCATATACGGACTTACCGGGAGTACAGTTCTATGCAGGGAATTCCCTTAAGCCGGAAACAGGAAAAAACGGGGCGGCTTATGATTATAGATTTGGTTTGTGTCTGGAGACCCAATATTATCCGGATACAGCTAACCAGCCGGCTTTCCCATCGGCAGTATTTGGACCCGAGAGAGAATATGACTCCACTACTATTTACAAATTTGAAGTATAGCAGCATGGGGCTGTCGCAAAAAATCGGCAATTCCGCAATATATGGCTAAAATATCTCAGGTATTCATACCATATATTGTGTGTATATACCATTTTGCAACAGCCCTTTTTCTGCCTTATAGGATTAAGGCATCAAATTACCGGATGTACTCCGCAGCCTGGGCTTTTGATACATAGAACTTTACCGGGAACGATATAAAAAAGTCGATAAAAAGCATGTCTGCCCCGACATATTCTGCTAAAAATCATAATTCTGCAGTGTTAAAATAAAAAGGGATACCCAGGAACCGGGTGCTAAGTGCCCTGGTTGCAGAGTTGATAGATTGAAAAAGGGAAAGGGGATGGGGATATGGATTTGCCGATAATTTTTAAGGAAATCGGCATTGTACATGAGGACAGGCTGGTTTATATAGAAGAATATGTATTGCAGTACTTAGAGATATTAACGGGAGAGGAAAACCGGAAAGAAGAAAAATTCCTTTTTTATGGGAGGAGCGAAAGGACATCGAAAGGGGAAATATATATTATATATGGGGTTTGCGGACAGGAGGAAGGGGAAGCCTGGAGAGGGAGGCGGGGAAAGGGATACGAACAGTTGGGAAGTTTGGACATAGGAAAATGGAAAAAAGGAGGAGACTTGTACCGGGAGATTTCCATCGGCATAGGAGGCGAAGAACGGGCGGCAGACGGGTTTTATATTTTTTATGACGCAGACGAGAAGATGAAAGAATACCTTAGCCAATTGTATGAAAAAAACAGGATTCGCATGCAAAGTATTGGGCAAAGAGGGCAAGAGAAGCCGAATAAAAAACAGGCGGAATTGGTAGCGTTGAGCAGTAAATGGGAGAGGGATACGGATACTCCTTTTATATGGATACGGATAGCAGCCATTGGGATACTTGCTATTTTCTGCGCCATTGCGGTGATAACAATTAATGAGTATGATAAAATTATGGACTTTGTTCAAACGGCGGCATGGACAATTATGAATTGCAACTAATTTATATCGGTAATTTTTTTCAGGCTATGGCGGTGTGGCGGGAAGTGTGTTAAAATAAAGGGCATATTTACATATGGAGGTTAGGGATGGCGAGCATCAGGGAATATTTGCGCTCCAGGGCCAAAGAGGGGCGCAGTATTAATTATAAAGAAAGAATCAGAAGCCATAAGCTTACTATTTTCTATAGAGGTGTCCTTGGTGTTGCACTGGCAGCGGCTGTAGTCGTAATGATATTTGTAAGCTGGGAGAACAGGGAATATGAGGAATGTGTTATTGTAAACTCTATTCCGATTAACAAGGTGGAAGGCTCTACCTACCTGCCTTTCGAAAATCATATTCTTACTTATAGTAAGGATGGCGCCAATTGTATGAACAGCAAGGGTGAGGTACTGTGGAATCAGACCTACGAAATGCAGAACCCTATTGTTGACATCAACGGTTCCGTAGTGGCCATAGGCGATTATAATGGAAGGGTTATTTATGTGATGGATACTAATGGACGTATAGGAGAGGTGACTACGAACCTTCCGATACGCGATTTCAGTGTGGCAGCCAATGGAGTGGTGGCGGT
>BLLT01000253.1 GCA_011958945.1 Lachnospiraceae bacterium
AGAAAATGTATGAGGAAGCCGCCACTATTATTAAAAGGAGAAAAAGCTATGCCACCAAAATCTAAAATCACAAGAGATATGGTTATTGATGCTGCTTTTGAGGTTGCCCGTGAAGCAGGTGGGGAAAACATCAATGCAAGGACTGTTGCAAAAAAGCTAAATTGTTCAACACAGCCTGTTATGTACCACTTTGCCACGATTGAGGAATTAAAAAAAGCTGTCTATGCAAAATTGGACTGGTATCATATAGAATATTTGATGAAGATTGAAGAACCACAGAAAGGAACTATGCTTGGAATCGGAATAAACTATATTCGATTTGCGGTTGAAGAACCAAACTTATTCCGTTTTCTATTTCAATCGGGTTTTGCAGTTGAGAACAATCTGCTTGAAATGATTGACTCACCAGAACTTGTACCTGTTATTTCTGCAATGCAGAAGGCAATAGGCATGAATATTGAGCAGACCAAAAAGGTTTTTTTAACATTTTCTCTGTTTGCTCATGGATATGCAAGTATCATAGCCAACAATTCATTAGAGTATGATGAAGAACTCATAAAATCTCATTTAGAACGGACTTACAGAGGGGCAATATTAGCAGCACAGGAGGAAATGAAATGAAAAATCAGCAAATTACAAGTAATAACAAAAAAAGTATTATTCTCACACTCATAGGTATAACAGTAATGATACTGTTGACTTTAACGAAAGTTATTCCGTCCTCGACAATATCAGGATATTCCGTATTGGTGGGGATAGCGTTTTTCTTCATTACAGAAGCTGTCAGCAAAACACGAGGTTCTGAATCGGGTTTGCGTTTCAATACGATTGCAGCGGATTTCAAAAAGCCGGGTGTGCTTCTTTTGGTGTTGCTGCCGAGTGTGAGTGGTATTGCAACGCTTGTTATAGGAAATATGACTTTCGGCGGAGAATTTATTGCCCATGTAATGGGACGGACGAGTTCTATACTGTCTTTTGATAAGACAGCATTATTGATAGGTCAAGTTATCATTGCAGCATTTGGAGAAGAAATTGCATATCGAGGATTCTTCTTTGGAAAATCTCAGAAGTTATTTCCGATTTGGATTAGTGCAGTGGTATCATCCGCTGTTTTTGCTGCTGGACATATTGCCACAGGAAACATAGGGATTGTAGCTTATGACATTGCCGCTGTATTCATTGACAGCTTGATTTTCTCGGTGATTTATCAAAAATCCGAGAATTGTGTTATCAGCACCTTTTCACACATTCTCGGAAATGCAATATCTCTTGTTGCCGTGTTTGCCTTCTTTTAAGTCAGATAAGGAGATATATGTTATGGCGAAGATAATTTCAGAATGGATACGCTGTCCTGTCTGCGGAAATAAGACAAGATTGCAGATACGGGCAGATACAGAGTTGAAAAATTTTCCCCTCCACTGTCCGAAGTGCAGACAGGACAGTTTGATTGACGTAAAGGATTTACAGGTGACAGTGATTAAAAGGCTTGAAGTGTCAACATAGAACTGATTAACAAAGCGATAAATCGGAACTATCCGGCATCCTGAACTGGTGCATTGAGGGATTGCAGCTATACCGCAAAGAGGGATTGAAGCCCCCGGCAGCAGTGCAGACCGCTATGGACACTTATAGGACGGACAGTGACAAGCTAGGCAATTTTATCAATGAGTGTCTGACAAAGACGGATAAAAACAGCAAGGCGAAAGATGTTTATGAAGCCTATACAAAGTGGTGCGAAGATAACGGTTATGGTTGCGAGAACAAAGGTAATTTTTTCGCAGAACTCAAAACAAAAGGACTGTTTATGAGCAGCGGAACGGTGGAGGGCAAGACCGTAAGAAATATTGTAAGGGGCTATACGATAGAAACAGATTTTATTGATTGTAAAGGTTATCAGGAGTTGCCCTTTAGTTAAGAAAAACCGGGAATGTGTAAAAATGTGCAAAATAAATGTAAATTCCCTATAGAGTTTAAATTTAGAACCTCACATGTAAAATGCGCATGAACTTGGAATTTCCCCATTAGACGAAGCTGTCTATGATGTGTGCAAATATGAATTAGAGGGCGGTGAGATATGGCCGGAGGGAGGAAAGCCGGATGAACAATAATAAAATTATCAGTTTAGCGGATGCTCCGGGGCTGCCTGCTGCCGTCACAGCATTTTATGACCGATACAGGGAGCGGATCACTGGCATTAAGACGGTGGAGCAGAGGAACAATATTCTTTCTGAAATGCAGCAGGATTTTGAAAGAGAGGTAAGGCAGGAGCCGCAGAACCGGGATATATCCCCCTGAAATCCTGAAAGCGGCCTGCAAGGGACTTGAAGCTATTTCGCCGTGGATTCTGCTATCTGTCAGACAGGGTAAGTCTTTTGACACCCTGGCGGTGCGGTGGGAACTGGGGGAGATAGAAAAGCCACCATTTTGCAGGACTGATTTTTATTCATGCAGGCGGCGGTTTTTCGCCAATCTGGATAAGGAACTGAAAGAAAGGGGCGCATGGCGTGAAGCAATATAAATTTTCCGTGGAGGAAATAAAGAAGCTGACAAAGCAAATGATTGTTTTGATTGATACGAGGGAGAAGCGGAGCGAAAATATATTTGATGGTTGAAGATGTGGGCGGCTATTCCTCTATCATTTCTCACAAGTATAATACACAGCTTACGCCAGTTTCTTTTATGTCAATCCTAAAAACGTGGGAGAGCCGTTTCGGATGCAATGTACAGTTCATAGATAGCCAGTACAGCGGATATTTCATATACAGCACATTTTCCTATTTCTGCCGGGAGGTATTGAAATAGTAGGCAGCAGGCACACATGAAAAGAGGGTGCTGCTAAATCGGCGGCAGGGAATATGTGGTTATTGTGTAACGTGGCGCAGTAACTACGGAAAGGAAAGATATGTTTTGTTTTATTCAGGAAGTGGAAGTAAAGACAGTTTCGGCAGGAGAGCCAAAGGGCTTTGTAGTGGACGAAACAAAGGTAACATGGGATGGGGAAGGATATACCAAATACAGCTATCATTATGCCAGTGAACGGTTTGAACGCCCTATCAGGAAATCATACCGCATAAGCGTACATGAGAGTTAGCGGGAGAATGGGAAAGTCAAGAAGAAACAGACCGTAATTTGTACAGTCGGGTATTATGATATTGTGGACTGGGGCGGTTGGATTGGAGATTTTATCACTGGGGGGGCTGAAAGCGAAAGCGGATATACTGGGGCTGACAGAGGATGCGCTTTATTATGATGTGTTCGGCAAATTGCGCACTCCTGAATACCTGAAAAAGTTTTACCGCACATTATCAAAGGCATTCCACCCGGACAGCAATCAGGGAGTGGACGCAACGGAGGAAATGAAGATGCTTAACCGTCTGAAAAGCGATTGGGGAGTATAGTTATTTGTAACGGATTTTCTCTGTTTTTCCGAACTTTTTAGCTAAAAGGCAGCAGATGGAAAATTTCATAAAATGCGCAGAAGTGCGCACCCGGCAGCAGGATTGTATATTGCCCGATATGTCAGACCTAAAAAAGTCTAAAAATGTTTTACTAATGTTGGCTTTTTCGGACATATATAAAAGCCCGGAATGTCCTAGAAAATTCTAGCATTGCAAAGGTAAGAACCTTACAAAACCTAACAAGTCTTTCCAGTGGATTGTGAAAGAGGGCTTTGCATCCGAGGACGCAGCGGAACGGATAGGGGATGCAGTTCCTTAGCCAGTTCAGACCGCAGGGCTTAGCCGTATCTTTAGAGCGTGAAGCAGACAACAGCTTTGACACAAACGCTATTAAGGTAAGGGTACATATTCCATCTATCAGGAAACAAACAGTAATCGGGTACATTCCGGCACAAATCGCCCGTGAACTTGCAAAAGCTATTGATATTGGGTGCGAGATTAAGGCAATGTTTAAAGGCGTTATCGGCAGCTATGCCTATAAAGAGAGCCTGGGCGCACTGATTAACATAGCAGTATAAAGAAAGAGCCTATATCAGAGCCGCTAACTCCGGTATAGGCAGTAACCCAAAAACCATTACAAAAAAAGTATTAGGGTATGGGGAGATTATAAAACTTCCCATGCCCTCTGTAAAGAAAGTAGAGGAAATTATCTAAAAAAGTGCCGAAATTTTTCATGAGAAATCTGCTATTATCAATTCTGTTGACTTTGAATAGCTTCCATGTTACAATATTTTTGCTTGTCAGAGGACTTGCAATCGAATAAGATTGTTGAAGTGGGATAAGACCATTTGGGGCTTTATCCCACTTCGTTTTATGTAGCGGGATAAGACCATTTGGGGCTTTATCCCGCTTCCTTTATGGGAGGTATCTTGATGAACACAAAAACAAAATCTTTATTTGCTTACATCTTCCCTGCATTGGGTGGATTATTTGTAACTTATCTTTACAACGTTGTGGACGGAATCTTTGTCGGGCAAGGCGTCGGCTCGGCTGCGTTGGGGGCTGTCAATATTGGTGTTCCGTTTATCACTTTTGTTGTTGCTATCGCAGCCATGTTCCCTATGGGCGGCGCAACCGTTGTTGCTATCAGAATGGGGCGGGGAGATAAAGACGGTGCAAATCATGCTTTTATGACGGCATTTTCTTTAACTGTTCTGCTTTCCGTATTGCTTATGGTTGTGGGTATGGCATTTTCTCAGCAAATTGTTGATTTAAGCGGTGCAGGAAAACTAAGCGAAGAAATGCGGAAAATGTCAGCAGATTATTTGTTTTATTATTCTGCTTTTTCCATTCCTATGCTCATGAGTACCTGTCTTTCTGTTTTTGTCAGAAATGACGGATCGCCTGCGCTTTCCTTTGCGGGAATGTGCGTAGGTGCAGCAGCAAATATCTTTTGGGATTGGCTGTTTATCTTCCCATTAGATATGGGTGTGATTGGCGCGGCAGTTGCGTCCGGTTTGGGGCAGGTTCTTTCCGTCCTTGTCCTGCTTTCCCATTTCGTGCGAAAAAAGGGCGAACTGCGGATTAAGCCATTCAAAATTGATTTTTCACTGATGAAAAAAATATGCAAGCGTGGTGTGCCAGAAGCCGTTACGCAACTCACAACACCTGTTACCGCACTTTGCTATAATCTTATGTTAGCAAGCCTAATAGGGGATATTGGCGTATCTACCTTTAGCGTTTTGAGTTTTATTTACTCTCTTGCAAATGCTATCCTTTCTGGTGTAGCGCAAGGTTTACAGCCTCTTTGGGGGCATTGTTACGGCAAGCAGGATACAGCGGAAATAAACTGGTATTTCCGCTGCGGAATTATCATTAACAGCATTTTGTCAATTTTAATATACGGAGCATTATTTATTTTTGATAAGCCCGTAATTTGCATATTTAATCAGGACCCCGACCTTGTACAAACAGCTTCGGCAGCTTTGCCATTATTTAGCCTGTCCTTTATCCCTATGGCACTGAACCTTATTTACACAGCATTTCTGTTTTCGACAAAAAGAACAGGATCGGCAAATGCCATAGCAATTAGCAGAGGTATTGTGCTGAAAGCACTTGCCATTTTCTGTATTCCCATACTCTTTGGAAGCGACGCTATTTGGATTGCTCCATTTGTGGCAGAAATCTTGACTCTTATACTTGCTATCGGGCTATGTAAAACAACGAAATTAATCTATCAATAACTTTTCTAAGGATATGACGGTATCGAGGAGATCCCTGTCTTTGCTGTTAGGCGGCTAAGAGAGCGTAATCGGATAAACCGCTTACGCTCTCAATCCATTATGGAATGTGTTACGCGATAGAGTGCTTTTCTCGCTTGATTTAAGCGGCATTACAGCGGCGATAGGGACAGGCACAATTTTTATACTCCCACCCTTAAAAATGGCGTTCTATTGCGTAACATAGCAAACGATATTTCTTTGTGTCGCTATTTCCTTTCCATTCCATTCCTTTCCGGCGGCTCTGCCGCTTCTTTTGGAAAGGGATTAAGGGAAAGGATAGGAATGGAATCGGTATTTGATTAAATCCGTATTTGGTTTTTCTTTAGTTATTTATATCTTTATTTAATTGCGTTGGATTTTCCA
>BLLT01000254.1 GCA_011958945.1 Lachnospiraceae bacterium
CCCGCGAGGGGAGCGACTCACTTGGGCTGCGTATTTGGCAGCCTTAGTGAAACATTTCAATCCACGCTCCCGCGAGGGGAGCGACCCCAAAACTAACCAATTTTTACCCCAAATAAGCATGCTCATTTAGAAGACATTCACACATCTCAATATCCCCTATTACATTTAAACAGCTTCACCCTCGTCTCTTTTTACCTTTATCCGGTGCGAACCTCCCCCGTATTTCATGTCAACTCACTATTCGCACCGCCTATATCATCAAAATTCCTTCCGCCTCATAAGAAGCCTTGCTTCCGAAATGTTCCACCTTTGCCTGATAGTTATTTCCCAAATAATAAAAACGCAGACTATCTTCTTTTTCATTAATTAAAGAAACAAGTCGGTCCTTCAACAATAATAGCTGAGAAGAATCCAAAATACATTCAAATACCGAATTTTGAACTCTTTGTCCATAATTTACACACTCCTTTGCAACTTTACGAAGCCGGCTCTTCCCTGCTGCATCTTGGGTAGAAACATCGTATGTAATTAATACTAACATTCAAACACCTACTTCCATAAAAATGGTGGATACTCGTCAATATCACCCCTAATAGTACGAGCCAGCAAAAGGGCTTGTACATAAGGCACTAGACCCCATTCTATTTTCTCTTTTAAAAAAGGATGCGTTATGGTTTCTTTTTTATGATTTTGCCATGCACTGAGAAATATTTTTCTTCCATCACTATTCAACAGGACTGCCCCATCCCTCTGCTTTTCAAAATGTATCCCTTGAATTGCCCTGGTATTAATTAATGTTAGAATAAATCTATCCACCAAAACCGGCCGCATCTCTTCCATTAAATCAAGTGCAAGGGAAACCCTCCCCGGCCTGTCGCCATGCATAAATCCAACATAAGAATCCAATCCCACACTCGACAATGCATTGGCACAATCGCCGGCAAGAATAGTATAGGCAAATGATAACAGCGCATTTACGTTATCAAGGGGAGGCCTGCGATTCCTAGTCTTAAAAACGAACTCCTCTTTTTGATTCAATATCATATCATCGAATACCGAAAAATACTGCTCGGCTGCCTTTCCCTCCATTCCTCTAAGTTCATCCAATTTGCGTGTGCTATCTATCTTAGGCAACGTATTATATAGCGAATTAGATATCCTTTTAAGCCTTTCCGCATCTACACGGTACGCATGGTCACGTAAAGTACGCTCTATACTCCATCTGCTGTTAAATACTTTTCCCACTATCATATTTTTAGCATAAAAGACACTTTTGTCATCATCGTCCGATATCCGATACTGTTCTTTTCTGAGCAGCACATTCCCATATTCTTTTCCTATCACTCTGGCTAAGAATGCTCCTCTTGGAGAGAAAAAACTCATCCCTATTTTCCGTTCTGCACACGCACCCATTAAAGCCGGGCTTGCCCCCTTATATGTAAAACATATAATATTTTCAAGAGTATGGAGCGGAAATCTGCCAAGCTTTTTTTCACCATCCTGTATTACAATATTTTCACCATCCAGAGATAAATAACAGTTTTCCGTCATAACGTATAAAGTATTCAGTAATTTGCGCACATCAACACCCCTAATGCAATTTTAAAATATGATTTTTTTCACTTAATCATTCGCTTTAATACTCTGTTCAATATATGCTCTAACCTTCATCCCTTTTTGCAGTTTGGGCACACACAAATCTTTCAGCGAACATGCTCTACATTGTTTAGAAGGCCTTACGTTCGGTGTATATCCTCTTTGGAATAGTTCGTGCATTTCTTTCACAGCTTTTTTCACTTCATTCCGCAGGCTGTCTGTAAATTCCACATAGCTGCGATGCCTTCTTTCCCCATAATATAAATATCCGGACAATATATCCGTCTGAAGCATTTCTTCAAGACAAATTGCCTGTGCGCAAAGCTGCAGTTCATCTGCATTATTTTCTTTAGGTATGCCATGCTTATACTCAACAGGTACCGGGGTCCATGTTCCATCATAACCAAACAAACTGACCCCGTTTTCATCCTGATGAAATTCAACAACATCGCACTGTCCGCTAAGCCCGAGCTGGTGAGAGGAAATCCTCATCCCTCTCACAATCAGCAAATTTCCCCTTTTTTCAAAAGAGCCCCCATCATGCGCTTTTTTATGCATCAGTTCACCGGCAGTTGTCCTGTAATTTTCCGCCCATTGCTGTTCAATATGTATCATCGCCCACTGTCTTGCACAAAATGCAAAATGCTGAATGCCAGAAAGCATCAGATAATCTTCTTCAGCATACATGGCTAAATCCCTTCCACTTCTTCAAGCACTAAATCCGGCAAAGAATCCACTTCTATATTATAGTCTTCAAATTCCTTAGGGTCATCCGTCTTCGCTGTAACCTTTATCAGCCGGTGCACCTTGGCTGATGAATACTGGCCCATGGCACAATTATGTTTCCACCAGTAAACTTTGCATACCTCCATACTTCCATCAGGCCTTGCTGATGAACTATCATTTACAAACAATGTACGCAACGCTTCTTTAATTTTTTCCGCATCTTCATCGCTAAATCCTGTTTTTTCAGCAAGCTGATGATTGATACTGCCTTTTATCACATATAAAGCCGAATATATTTTATGCTTCATCCCCATTGTATCAGATGATTTCTTCTCTTTTGTCTCGCTGTTGACACTCTTCGTAATCTGCATGCTGTCAATGGATACCGGAAGTACGCTAAAAGCCGAATGAACCGAAACCGGCCCTCTCACGCCCACAGATACACTGTCATCCTTGAACGCAAAAACCTGGCCGAAACTACGCACATCAATCCATGTCTCGCATGCCGCTTTTGCATAAGCGTCCTTATCTTTTGCCTTCAATGCTTTCTGCATAGCCTCATTGCTCTTGGCACGGTCCGCCAGGCTCTTGCATCTGTCATCGGAACGCTCGTCACTTTGTACAAAAATCTTTTCCCCCATATCCTGCAGCCTATTTCTGATTTTACGTTTAATACACACGTCCGAGATTTCCCCGAATCCATCATAGGTCTCCCGAGGCCTGTTCCCATTCAGTGGGTCTCCGTTTGGATTTGCATTTTTTACCATCACCAAAACTTCAAAATCAATCTTATTTGTAAATTCACTCATAGCTTTACCCTCACCTTTCTTCTTTCCTGTTTGTTTTTGCTTCTTCCTTTACCTTCTATTGCTTTTTGTGGAACTCATTTTTCATATATTCCATCTGCATGTAATATCCCGGCAAATACTTTTCTGTCAGTGCAGCATTATCAAATCCGTGCCCTTCAAAGCATCCCATAATTTCGCCTGTCCATTCCTCAAATTTCATAAGTTCATAACCATTTAGCCTTCTTTCATAAGCCACCAGATTTTCTTTAATTGTTTTAAATGTATTGGCAGGCCTGCTGCTATAGGCATTCCAATAGCGCTTTGCATTAGTGGTACGCCTATCCTTTACCTTTCCGTTCTCATCATGTTCGAACATCGCCCGCTGTTCCATATAATCATATACCGCCAGCAGCCTTCCAAACAGAACATTTCTGTCATTCCTATTATCCTCCAAAAAATTATCCATCGTCACACTCCCTTTCTCATATTGAAATCTTATCATTGCACAAACAACGCATAACACATCATTATACCAGACGAAATCGCTCATCGTTTGCGGCATGGAAGCACGCCTTACAGCCGCCCTGATAATATCCGATGGAATTCCCATCCCTCCCCTGGTTATACAGGGAAGCAGCCTTTTTACCGTAGCCCTGATTAGCTTTCCATCCGCTTCCAGCCACTCTGCCCTCTGCACCCCAAACGCCGCCAGCGCCATATCTCTGGGCGATGGTGTACACTCACAGAGAATGCGTTTCCTGTTTTCCTCTGCTCCCCCCACTTTTATCCACCGACGCCATTTGCAATGCTGCTGCCACTTTAGTATTGCCTCCACATACTGTCTGCCGCCCATCTCATCGTAATATACTACCGAAAGCCGTCCTGTAGTGGCCGCATCTAATGCAATGATTGCCACCTTATCATCTACTTTGATTTTTCCTGCATATCCGTTCACCGCATGATTAAACTGTTCCGCAAAATACTTGCCGGTATCGCGTTCTGAGGAATAGGGCAATTCGTATTTATCAATGTTGTCAAAATCCAAATCGAAATCATCAATACCCTGATACGCATTGACGGAATCCGTCATCATATTCGGCAGCTGCATATCCCTGTTTGCCATCCAGCAGACAATTGCAGACCCGTCGCGGGTATATCCCTGTTTCTGAATCAGCCATCGCAATGCATTATGCGCCTTCTGCGATGCATCATATCCCACCGCCGCTGCCTCTTCTTTGGAAACGAATCTCCCTCGATATGTAAACCCGGATTCATCATTTCCCGAAATCAGCTTGGCTTTATCACCGCTGTTCCTTATCTTGGAAGGATGTTTCTCAGAACAGGGCTCTATCCTTCCGGTAGCATAGCATAACTTTTTATCACCTAATTTTTGTCCGTAATAATCGCTGTAATTCTTGTATAATTCCTGATTTTTCCATACTTCCTGAGGCATACTGCCCCCAAATACCCTAAACCGTACATTTGCTCCCGTTTGCCCCAGCCCTTGTATTTTACTGTGGTCGGTAAGCTTCCCCGCATCATCTAAACTCAGCGTTTTATCCTCCACCAAATCGCGTATCAATGATTTTTTGCCAAGGTATTGATACACTGCCTTTACCATGGGATGTGTATACTCCGACTCGGCCCAATCCCCCAACTGTTTCATATAGGCTTCAAAGTATTCCCCCTTTTCATCTCCCGTATATAGCGCATAATCCCCAGCAATATAACAAAGCTTATCGCATAACGGATAGGGTGCAATACCGCTGCCCCTTGCTGCCGAGTCTTCGGTTACCGGAATAATCGTAACCGCATCTTTGCCTTTTTCCAGTTTCTTTGCCCCCCGGAAATTCCCATCCTCATCAATCGTCAGTTCAATCTGCGCATTAAATGTGGAATGGGATATGGGCAGCAATACCGCCTGCTCGTTTTTTACAACTCCTGCCAAATCAGCATATACATCATAAGTTTCAGCCAAAGTCCTGAACCATGCCAAATAAACCACCTCCCTCAAACTCCTGTAGCCCCCTGAAATTCTGTTCAGGCATAAACGGTTTCTGCTTCGCCTCCCGCAATATCTGGCGAATCCCGCATTCCTCAGGGCGCGGAAAATGTATGATACCGTTTTTCATCTGTGCATTCCAAAGCCGCACAGTCATTTTCCCCTGCTCATCTTCCCTCACAGCTTCATCCGGATAGGTAATACCATGAACCATAATTCCAAATGACAAATCCGTTCCATCATATTCGCTTTTCCCTTCCCCGAAAGAACAAGCCTCCACATAACCCTGGCACTCCCTTACCCCTAAGAAAATATCCCTTCTCCCTCCCCTCTCAACCATTCTTCTTGCTATGTCATAATGTTTGTTTTCATTTCGGTCATATACCAGGTCTTCCCGGTTTTCATTCCACTCAAAGTGGGCTTTTACCTGGTATTCAACATTGTGGAGATATGTATAATAGGCTAAATCATTGCCTCCGCTGTATTTAATCGGCCTTATCCCCTTCGATTCCGTCCGGATTGCATTCATAATACGGCATTCATCGATATACCACATGATAGTAGGTTTCCAATATATGGATTCCGTTATCCCCTTCAAGGCCTGATAAGTAGGTATCTGATAACTGCACTTTTCGCCCCCTGTTTTGGACAATGGGTCTGTAAATAATGCATATCTCCCAAAAACTCTGTACTCAATAATATTTGGCTTGTCCATGTTCTCCCTTCCTTTCTCCTGCTTTTCTCAATCAAACAGGGAAGAGCCACCTTCCCTGCCCGCCCGGCGGCCAATTCCAAAGAATGCGAAGCATTCTTT
>BLLT01000255.1 GCA_011958945.1 Lachnospiraceae bacterium
CGGGTTACAAAAGCCGCGCAGAAATGGAGTAAAGTATGGATTTAAACAAAATGGGGCAAAGAGCGGTAAGCGCAAAATATGAACTGCAAAAACTGTCATCGGAGAAGAAAAGGCATGTCCTTCTTGCGGCGGCCAAGGAATTGATTGCCGATACGGAAATCCTTTTGGAAGAAAATAGGAAGGATATCAGGAAAGGGGAAGAAAACGGTATGCATCCGGGTATGCTGGACCGCCTTCGGCTGAGCAAAGAGCGAATAGGGGCAATGGCAGAAGGGCTGGAACAGGTAGCGGAACTGGAGGACCCGGTAGGGAAAGTCCTGGAAGAGTTCGTCCGCCCTAATGGCTTGAAAATCAGTAAAGTGAGAGTGCCCTTTGGCGTTATAGGCATTATTTATGAATCCCGCCCTAACGTAACGGCAGATGCTTTTGGGCTTTGTTTTCAGTCAGGGAATGCGGTGATTCTAAAAGGGGGCAGCGATGCCATAAACTCCAATATGGCAATTGCCGCATCCATCAGGAACGCATTGAAGAAAAATGGTATTTGCCAGGATGCAATTCAGATGATTGAAAGTACGGACAGGGAAGTTACCTCACGCTTTATGAAGCTGAACCAATACGTGGATGTTTTGATTCCACGGGGAGGGGCAGGGCTGATTCGCAGCGTGGTGGAAAACAGTACGATTCCGGTAATCGAAACCGGAACGGGAAACTGCCATATTTATGTGGATGAATATGCGGATCCGGATAAGGCTCTGCCCATTATCATCAATGCCAAAACACAGCGTATCGGTGTCTGCAATGCCTGTGAGTCTTTGGTCATCCATCGCTCCATAGCGGACAGGTTTCTTCCCGCATTGGCACAGGCTTTGCAATCGAAAAATGTGGAGGTGCGGGGGGACGAAATGGTCTGCGGGCTGATAGGGAATGCCGGGAAGGCATCGGAAGAAGATTATGGGAGGGAATACCTGGATTATATTATTTCTATTAAGACAGTGGAAACAATAGATGAAGCAATTGCCCATATAAATAAATATAATACGAAACATTCCGAAGCGATTATAACGGAGAACAAAGAAAACGCCCGTAAGTTCCTGAATGAAGTAGATGCGGCCTGTGTATATGTCAATGCTTCCACTCGTTTTACCGATGGGTTTGAATTTGGATTTGGGGCGGAGATAGGAATCAGCACCCAGAAAATGCATGCCAGAGGGCCGATGGGATTAAAGGAACTGACCTCTTATAAATATTTGATTGAGGGAGAAGGGCAGATAAGGTAGAGAGATAGATAGGGGAGAGGGGGAATGCCCCTCCCTTCCTATATTTTTCAAGGCGAAAGGCAGAGAAAGCGGAAACGGTGCCTACTCCGATTTCACTTCTTTCCAAAAGTCATTGTATATTCTGTCCGCATCTTCGCCCAGGTACTTAAAGGTTTCCAGATTATCGTATTGGGATAAATCGGGGAAGGCGATGGGGGAATTGCGGATATCCTCATCTTCGATTAATTCCCTGGCAGCATCGTTGGGTGTAGAATAGGTGATAAATTCGAAGTTCATCAGCGCGATTTCCGGTCGGCACATGAAGTCAATGAATTTTTCGCCATTTTCTTTGTTGGGTGCATTTTTGGAAATGACCCAGGAGTCAATCCATACATTGGTGCCTTCTTTGGGGATGACATATTCCAAATCCGGGTTTTCACGTTGGGTATAGATAGCTTCCCCTGAATAAATTACGCCGATGGCGGCTTCATTCCCTATCATTTTATCTCTGACCTGATCCACTACATAAGCCTGTACGAAAGGCTTTTGCTGGATTAAGGAATTCCTTGCAGCCTCTAATTCCGCAGTGTCCGTGGAATTCATGGAATAGCCGTTCAGCTTTAGGCCAACCATGAAGGCATCCCTAACGGAATCCTGCATCAGGATATTGTCTTTATATTTTTCATTCCAAAGAATGCTCCAGCTGTCAACAGGGTCATCTACCATTGTTTTGTTGTATAAAATACCTACAGTACCCCAGCAATAGGGAACGGAATATTTATTGTCCGGGTCGAATTCTTTGGATTGATCCCAATATTGGGCGCCGATATTGGCTTTTGCATTGGGGATATTATCAAAGTTAAGTTCTGCCAGGAGGTCATTTTCCAGCATTTTCTGTATCATATAGTCGGAAGGGCAGATAACGTCATATTCCGATGCGCCTGCTTCCACTTTGGGATACATAATTTCGTTGGTCTCAAATTCATCATAAATTACTTTGATGCCTGTTTCTTCCTCGAAAAGTTCTATGGCTTCCGGGTCTAAATATTCCCCCCAGTTATAAACGATGACTTCCCCGTTTTCACCGGAAGGGGAACTGCCGCATCCCACAAGGGAGAAGGCAGCGGCTAAGCCTATGGCTAAAGCAGATAATTTTTTCATAATTTTCTCCATTTCTGCACGGCTTTATTGTGCTAAATTCTTTTCTTTTGGTGCTTTATTGATGAGAAGTAAAAGCAGCAGTACAGTGACGAAGATGATAGTAGACAGAGCATACATCTCCGGCTTTATTCCTTTTTTTACTTCCGTATAAATCTTGGTGGATAAAGTGTCCACGCCGGCTCCCTTCGTAAAGTGGGTAATGATAAAATCATCCAAGGACATAGTAAATGCCATCAAAAACCCGGATAATACGCCCGGCAGAATATCCGGGAACACTACCTTGAAAAAAGCATAAATGGGGGAAGCCCCTAAATCCAGGGCAGCTTCATAAGTGCTGGGGTTGAGCTGCTTCATCCGGGGCATGACACATAGGATTACATAAGGAATATTGAATGTAATATGTGCCAAGAGGATGGTTCCCATCCCGAATTTTATCCCCAGGCTGATGAAAAGGAGCATCAGCGAAATGCCTGTCACAATATCGGCATTTAACATGGGGATGTTGGTGATGCCCATGATGACGGCCCTCTTGCGTTTCCCCATATGGTTGATGGCGATACATGCCACTGTGCCGATGACAACGGCGATAAATGAGGATACAAAAGCGATAAAAAGTGTATTCCACAGCGCCTGTATGATTTCCCTGTTATCGAAGAGGGAGGAATACCAGCGCAATGTGACGCCTCCCCATTTTGCCCTGGTGCGGCTGGCATTGAAGGAGAGAATCATCAATGTGGCAATAGGGGCATACAGGAAAATAAAAATCAGTATAATATATATTTTTTTTGATACTGTCCTTATCATAAAAAGCTTCCCTCCCCATCCTTATCGAATATGGCGGATACCACCATGTTGACGATGATAAATATCATGAGTACGATGGACAGGCCGCTTCCTAAGTGCCAGTTGCCGGCCTGGGTAAACTCTTCTTCAATGACATTGCCGATGAGAAGTATTTTGCTGCCCCCTAATAACTTGCTGATGACAAAGGTGGTCAGGGCAGGAATAAATACCATGGTAACCCCGCTGATAATACCGGGTATGGACAGCGGGAGAGTGATTTTAAAAAAAGTCTGCATCCCGTTTGCCCCAAGATCCTTGGCTGCATTGACCACATTCGGGTCGATTTTCACTAAGGAATTATAGATGGGCAGCACCATAAAGGGCAAAAAATTATACACCATGCCAAGGACGATGGCATAAGGGGTATTGATAATATTCAGGGCAGGAAGATGGAGGAAAGAAAGGATATTGTTGATAACACCTGTTTTTTCCAGCAAAGTCTGCCATGCCAGTGTGCGCAGCAGGAAATTCATCCACATAGGGAGGATGAAAATGAGTACTATAAAGCTGTGCTGGCTCACATTCATGTTTGCCAGTATCATGGCCAAAGGGTATGCCAAAAAGAAACAGATAGCCGTGCTTATTAAGGATAAGCCAAGGGAAATCCATAATGCTTTGGCATGTTCTGCGCTCATGATGGCAGCTATATTTTCTAAAGTGAAAGCACCTGTTTTATCCGTCAGGCCGTAGTAAAACACCATTCCCAAAGGAACGATAATAAAGATTGCAGCCCATACAATATAGGGAGAGGAAAGCATTTTTCCCGAAAAAAACTTTCCTGAACCCAACTTTTCTGAAAGTATATTATTCTCCAATTGCTGCCGCCTCCTCGTCTTCCGATGCCGGTTTATTCATAATCTGAATATTAAAGGGGTCTACATTTATTCCCACTTCGGTGCCCACAGGAAACATGCCGGTGGAATGTACCAGCCACTCAAAGCCGTTAGCCGTAACTTCCATTTCATAATGGACGCCCTTGAAAATAAGGTGGGTGACCACTCCCTGGATAGTGCCCATATTAGGAGGCACCAATTCCACATCTTCCGGGCGGATGACCACATCCACCGGTTTGTTCCGCCCAAAGCCGGTGTCCACGCATTGGAATTTAGTGCCCAGGATAGAGACCAGCTTATCCTCCAGCATAACGGCATCGATAATATTGCTGTCACCGATAAAGTCAGCCACAAAAGCATTTTCCGGTTCATTGTAAATGGTTTCCGGGGTGCCGATTTGCTGGATATAGCCCTGGTTCATGACTACGATGGTATCGGACATGGTAAGGGCTTCTTCCTGGTCGTGGGTGACATAGATAAAAGTAATGCCCAGTTCATTTTTCAGGCGGATTAATTCATACTGCATATCCTGTCTAAGCTTCAAATCCAAAGCACCCAAGGGTTCATCCAGAAGAAGGACTTTGGGTTCGTTTACAATAGCCCTTGCAATGGCGATACGCTGCTGCTGCCCTCCGCTTAGGGAATCGGGCATGCGCTTTTCAAAACCCTCCAGGTTTACCAGTTTCAGGGCATATTTTATTTTGTCATCAATATAAGACTTTGGTTTATTTTTTATTTTCAGCCCAAAAGCAATATTTTCCGCAATATTCATATGGGAAAAGAGGGCGTATTTCTGGAATACGGTGTTGAGCTGCCGTTTATTGGGGGGTAAACTGGTAATATCCTTGCCATCAAAAACAACACGCCCTTTGTCCGGGGAGACAAAGCCGCCCAGAATCCGGAGGGTAGTAGTTTTCCCGCAGCCGCTCGGCCCTAAGAGGGTAAGGAATTCATTTTCATGAATGTTTAAATTTAATTCATCCAGTACCATTTCACCGTCAAAGGATTTGGATACATCCACCAAATTAATTAATTCTTTATTCATCTCAAATACCTCCGGTATATAAGTAATCTTACGTAAACTAACCCTGCCCTGTAAGGTTTAAAAACTGGGCGGTGAACTGACCCATAATATGGAAGCGCCTGTTTTTGCACCGGCAATTATGTAGTGGGTAGTATTGGGGATAAAATAAAAGGATTCCCCTTTTTTGGCCCGTATCTTTTTCTTGCCCATGACGATGGTGATGCTCCCGGATAATACATAACCGAATTCTTCCCCTTCATGGGGATTGTCTGGATAGGTAGATCCGCCTGGCTTTAACGTAAGCCGAATCGGCTCCATAATATTCTTCTGGGCGTTTGGAATAATCCACTCCACCATATTTCCCAGTTCCTCATCCACTTTTTCAAAGTAATCGGCCTCATGGAAAACAATTTGCTCATCCTTGGGGCTTTCGGAGAAAAATTCCTGAATATCGGTGCCCAGGCATTGGAGAATGTCCACCAGCGTAGCGATGGAAGGGGAAGTCAAATCCCTTTCCAACTGGGAAATGAACCCTTTGGACAATTCGCTGCGCCCGGCCAGCTCTTCCTGGGTAAGCCCTTTTTGTATTCTTAATTCCTTTAATCTGTTTCCTATTTTCATTGTGTCAGCTTCTCTGAAATTAAATGATTATAAACATAAAGTTTACTGTTACTAAACAAACGCTGATATCCATTATACTAGGTGTGATTCAGATGTCAATAGGGAATGACAAAAAAATAATTGTCCGGATTCCTTGTCGCATTTACACATTGG